>NZ_JBHVHV010000008.1:0-233434 GCF_042800035.1 Sutcliffiella sp. NPDC057660 | reverse complement strand
ACCAATTAACTACCAATGGATATGATAATGTTAAACGTATACTCTACGCAGATTGGCGAGAGAGTGAAGGCATACATATAAGCCCTAAATAAAATATAACCTGAATACGTTAAACACGTAACTTCAACGAAAACCTAAACAATTTTGTAACGTCTATGTAGGCTAATGTTTTAATGAATCGGATAAAAGGTAATATAAACAATACTCAAGTAGTTGTCGGTCACTCATTACTTCGGCGAATCCAACGTGGATTAAATAAGGGAGAATCCATGAATGCCTTGGCACGAGCTATTTTCTTCGGAAAACAGGGAGAACTTAGAGAAAGAGCATTACAAGATCATTTACAGCGTGCCAGCTCATTAAATCTAATTATTAATGCCATCAGCATTTGGAATACCGTGTATTTATCACAAGCAATTGAACATTTTAAAAATATAGGATAATATCAAGAGGAATTGCTTCCTCACATATCACCATTGGGATGGGAACACATAAACTTTCTAGGAGAATATTCATTTATACCTGAGATTTTGAACTCGATACATGCCCTGCGTCCACTTAGGATATAAAAAAGCCTGGTTTTTCTGCTTAACGTAGAAAAATCAGGCTTTTACCTTCTAAAAAATTCCTTAGCGTATTATATCTGCGTTTAGTCGTCAGTACCCCTTTATGGTTTCATCCATGGCAATGCTGTTTATTTGAAGAACATTTTTTTCGCTTTCAACATTTTGGACTCTGGTTATAGGGGTATTAAATCTGTTTTTGACAGCTACAGTTTCATTTTCGTGATTCTCTGTGTTTCTTGTATTTTGTACTAAAAATAGTAACCCTATGGATAAAAGAATAAGTAAGGAAACGGTAACCAATAAGGCCCTTGGTATTTTTCTAATGAGACACCTCTAAATAGTTTTGTTATTAGCTTGTTTAGTCACAGGGATTTTAACGATGAAATAAATGGAAAATAAAAAAGGAGTTTCGTTTACGTTGCTATTAAAGAAAGGAAAGATGATTAACTTTTGCTATTACTTATTTCTTTATTTGTTTTTTCAAATTAGGGTATGTAGGCAAATGTCTAGTCCTAGGATAATTAGGAAAATAAGATAAAACTAAATATATTCAATTTAAGAAAGGGGAGTTATAAAAATTATACAATATCATAATTACATGTCTTATTATCATCCTCAATATTCCAGCCAGTTTTCGCAATACCCTGAGCTGAAGGAAGTGCTGCAATAACCTATTTAATTGGCATAGACCGTTTATTTAACGGTTGAATCTTGGGAAATTAATAAAATGTTTTAAAAATAGTTGATATGTTCCATGCTTATAAAGGAAAACTAGTAGAGTTGAAATGTTTAAATGTATTTTTGTACTATTGGTTAAAAAAACAACAATTGAGCTTTATCATAACAGTTAAATTTGGAGCAATAAGGCACACCGTTTGAAAACAAACGGTGTGCCTTATTGCTGTTAATATTTATTCATCTATATTATCTGGATCGTTTACATCTTTAGGATCTTCAATGGGTTCTTCTGCATCAGGGACTAAATCAGCTTCATCATCTTTATTTTCATCTATATTATCTGGGTCATTTACATCTTTAGGATCTTCAATTGGCTCTTCTGTATCTGGGTCCACATCATTTTCATCTATATTATCTGGGTCATTTGCATCTTCAGGATCTTCAATGGGTTCTTCTGTGTCAGGATCTACATCCACTTCAGGTGGTGGTGGATCCTTATCCTCTTCTACATTATTACACCCCAATAACATGATGGCAGATAGAAAAACTGCTGTTAATAGCCTTAACCACTTTAGATTCATTTTTATCGTCCTCTCTATTGGTTGTTTACTTTCAATATTATCTTCTCCTTCCACTTTTTTATACGAACATTTTAACTTAACATCAATAAAATTAAGGTCCTTAATCACCAAACAGTAGCGGCCTAGGTGTCAGGAATTGAAGATAAAAAATGTAGTACAGAGGAAAAGAGGCTTCTATCAAAAAAATGGTGCCATTTATCAAATATAATTACATAACTGTGGGTTTTTGGTCATTTAAAAGCAGGATAAAATTGGAAGTTATAAAAAATATTCTTATACATCATTCTAATAAAGTAAAAATTAAAGGCGGCGTTATTTATAACAGTAAAAAATGACGTAAAGACAGCTCTACCAGGATTTGCAGGCTAGCTTCGAAACATTTGCAATCAACAAGCTAAGCAGCTTTACCAAGAGGCTACAAACTCAATCCGTTCTACACAGCGTTGAACCACGCGTTCAACAAATCGAACAAGAAGAACCGCAATAAGCCCAAGATGGAAGCCAAGCTTCCCAAGGCAGTACGCAAGGAGCACAAAATCAATAAGGAAATGAGTTTACAAGCAAAAATAATGAACAACAAGTAAGACAACAAAACAAACAAGCCCAGTCTCATAAAAAAAAATAACTGAAGCACACGTTCGTAAAAATTACAATTCTAAGCTTTATGTCGCAACATTCTTGGTATATTACAGAGAGCGAATAAAAACTAAGCTTTCTTACCAAGAGTTGTTTTATAAAAAATATAAAAGGAGCAAGTGTTATGCGATTACCCGAAGACTTTATAAGAGCTAGGCATAAAAAAGAAGGGTTAAGTTTAGATCAATGCTTTTCAAATCCTATCATACATAGGGAGATACATGGGAATAAGGTATTCGTTCCATTAGATTTAAAGAGAATTTGGAATCAATAAAAGTTTTTAGCAATGAAATATAGCAACCGTTTTGATTATAAGGCTATTTTATATATAAGGGATCCCACTAACAAAAAGCGCTTAAAACATACGCTAAGCATAATTCGTCATGAATAAAGCCGATTTTTCCTCAACTTACGAGAAATAATCGGCTTTATGGATAAGGGGACAATCGTTTGTCAAAATGAATCCATTCCTAAATACTATTTAAAAACCGGTTGATGTGAAACCATTACCATAATCTAAAAAGAGAGTATTATTCGGGGTGACACAAAAATAATTTATTCAAGTGGATTAACGGACTAGTGCGCCTAATATATGTGATATATATAAAGATATCTTACCATAGTGTAACGGGAGGGTAGTGATTTAGTACAGGATATCTGATGTTAAAAAGACTCCGGCAGGAGGAACGCCGTTCTGATATATAGGAGGTTCAGTGAGTGTTGTATCAGTTGTAGCAATCCAAGTTCCGTACTCACCTGCAAGCAAAGAGGGAGGTTTCATAATAAACCGTCCACTTTAAACGAAATGACGAATTCTAATCGAGGGATCATCAAATATAGTTAAGTTACCAAAAAATGAGGCATATGGTGAATCAAAACTTATTTGTTTGGTGTTTTCTTCCCAATACCCATTAATTTGAATAGGTGTACCACGAAAATTAATTGTACCAGATACTTTATTATTACCTGTAATAGAACTAATGATGAGTACTCCCCAAATAATGGGTCGACCGGCTATAGAAGCCGAAATACCCCATTTTGATGGAAAAGGTATACTAACCATGAGTTTCTGTGCAGTTTGCAAAAGTTGATTCCTCGTTTCGTAATAATCATAAATACAAGAGTTTAAAGTTTAATTTCTATCTATACATCAGAGTGTTAAAAAAAGAAAGAAAGTCTAATAAATTATTTTAATATTTATTCATTTTGAATCTTCCATATTCGGTTTCGAACATTTCATTTACTTCCCAAGATTCAACGGTTTTATAAGCTGTTTGTTGATCAAAGCCTTTTCCCAGAAGGTAGGCCATTGCGGCAATTTCAGTTAGCGCATGTTCATAGGAAGTAAGAGCAACTTCTTTTAGACCATAATCAACAAAAGGCTTTATTGCCATTAATGTTTCACTTTTCAAATCCTGATCCGAATTTTCTCTCTCATCGGATTCATTACCCTCTAGATTTGGATGTGCTTCTTTGTATAGCACCTCCCACTGTTCATACAGACTTGTAGCTGTCTCAAAGTCCTCAGAGTCTACTGTTAAATTTTTTTGTAATTTACTCATTAAATTACGCCATGTCTCTTCCCATTCCTCTAAAGTTCTTAAGTCAAAGAGTTTTGAGAACTTCGGTTTCACACTTTCCCAATGAACATAAATGTCGGTACACCATCCCAATAAATATTTATAGTTTTCCGTTTGGGCTTCCATTTTTTTATCACCCTTTTTAAATTTTTTCACTTCTAAAAAAAGAAGCAATATCGCGTGTAAAATGAGGTTAAATACCTTTTAAAACCAATTTACAATTCTATGGTATGTTTCACTTATGTCCCTAGACTAGGCATTTGTCTCATTTAACAAAATAAATTTTGTTTTCTTTCCAAACGGATAAATATGTTGCATTCTGCAAGTATAATTTTCCTTTGCAAACAAGGCCGGTGTTAAAAGTATAAAGACATTTTAAAACGTTCTTAACAAACAGATAAAGAGCAGGTAAGCTGAGGAACTTGATAAAAACCTGAAGGGGTTCCGTCAGGAAAATGCGGATTTACAACGTTAAACTATTTTTTGGGAAACAAAAACCTTGCTTCCCCAACGCTAAGCAGAAGAAGCAAGGTGAGTTAATAATTTCACTTGCCAGAATCACGAGGTGGATTCACCATGTTCATGTAATTTATATCTTCCAGGGTAAACAATATTCACCTCAACCTTTACATGGCGCAGGGAATCTTGGTTTAAAACGAGTTGCTGTTTTCCTGTGGCAATGCTCTTCCATTGATGTGGATGTTTGCGATACAAAGATTCGCCCAAATTGTAAATATCTATACCCTCTTTAAAAGCAGTTTGATACGTTTTGCGGATTTGCTCCTCTATTTTTTCCTGAGCCATTTGTGTGAGTTCCTTTTCGGTAAGGTCCGTATGCAATTCATTGATCCCTGCCTTCACTTTTACTGAAATATCGAAATACGCCTTGTTCAATTTCACAATAGGAGTCACTTCATATTTGGGTTTTTCTGCGACAAGAACAGCCGCAAGCTTTTCTTCGGCAAACAAATCAAGAGGTACTCGGATCGTGTGAGTACTTAGCCAGGGCATTCCCGACAAATCCTTAAGATCCATTCGTCCATAATAATTGTGTAGATCATATACATGTATGCCAGAATATCTAAGCAGCTCTTTTGGTTTATTACTTTCCTGCCATTGACCTTTGCGAAGCGATAATTCCGGTATATAACTGGTTCTGGCCTTTTCGTTTGAGTCCAGTACAAATTGTTGCAGGCGGACCGGAGCAAGGATAGAACGCTGTCTGAAATTTTGCTCGGGATTGTGAAGAATGGATGCATTTGGCGATAATCTAAAAAATGGGGTTGCCAGCAAGATTTCTTCAGGAGGCTCTCTTGTGCTAAACAGCCAGGCCAAGTACCTTATTTCACGATAACGGTTGATCAATTCCAGCACTTCTCCGACTTTGTTTTCCTTCATCAATCTCTCGCTGAACAAAATGGCAGAGATTTGTCCCAAGTTTAAGCGTTGTTGTGATGTACTGTACAAATTATTTGCCGCCTCCGTAAACGAGGAACCTTCGCCTTTGCCCACCCAAACCGGGGGCTGCTCCGCTTTTTGCTGTCCCTCCAGCTTGGCCACTGTCGAGAAATCAAGCAATTGCACATACAAGGTGTATTGGCCATCGACATAGTCTATTCCAACAGCCGTAGCATAGTTCATGTTTTGCACTTCATATCTGCTCCAGCAACCGGTAAGGGTGAGAAGAAGGAAAAGTGCAATCATACTTTTATATCTCCTCATTTATGCCTGTCCCCTTGCCTTGTAGAATCTCGTGTCTTCAACATGTCCGGTCGAGTGTTTCGCCATGGCCAAGGTAATCGAAACAAAGCGTTGGCCAAGTCTTTAAATGGAGGTGATATTGGGGCCAAGTAAGGCAAGCCGCATGAACGCAATGAGGCTAAATGGCTGAGCACAATAAATAATCCAAGAAAGAAGCCATAAATGCCAAGCGTGGCAGACAGAATGAAAAGAAAAAAGCGTAAGGTACTAATCGTTCCAGCCAATGATAGGCTCGATAAAGTTGAACCAAAGATTTGTGTAATTGCTCCGATGACAACGATACCTGGGGATAAGAATCCAGCACGAATGGCCGCATCCCCCAGGATAAGTCCTCCTACAACCGTTACCGTGGAGCCGACCGCAGAAGGCAATCGGATACCAGCTTCCCGCAGGATTTCTAAGAAGAGAAGTGCAATAAACATTTCAACTGCCACATCAAAAGGGATTCCCAACCGGTTAATCCCCAAAGTGGCAAGTAGATAATAGGGCAGCTGATCTTGATGATAGGAAAGAATGGCAACAAAAAATGCAGGAAGCAGTAGCGATACGGACAAGCCAAGTAAACGAAGCGTTTGACCAAATGTAGCTGCCAAAGCAGTAAAGTGGATATCTTCGGGTGCTTTCACAAGCAAAAATAAATTGGCAGGCGCAATCAACGCAGCCGGTGTACCATCCACAATCAACGCTACACGCCCATTGAGC
Source organism: Sutcliffiella sp. NPDC057660 (assembly GCF_042800035.1). Taxonomy (NCBI): domain Bacteria; kingdom Bacillati; phylum Bacillota; class Bacilli; order Caryophanales; family Bacillaceae; genus Sutcliffiella; species Sutcliffiella sp. NPDC057660. Next base: position 226,930 of record NZ_JBHVHV010000008.1, on the reverse strand, counting down.
ATACAGTTCACGGTAAAGTCTGCTCTGCCTGTATACCCCATCAAAGGAAACAATGCTTTTGTCGGTTCCATTAATTCTTCTAGCTGAGTGGCGCTAAACGCTCCGTCAATGTGAAGATCATCTAATTTATTCTTTACATCTTGAACAATCTTAGGATCAACAATGTCACGCATGTAAAGAATTGCAACGGTTGTTTTCGTGCGAACGCCTACTTTTTTCGTTTCATAAACCATGCTGGTTGATTTGATTCGTTTCCGAATTAACGCCACATTGACTCCCACTTCTTCCACAAATCCATCCTTTGGCCCCCGTACCGAAAGCATTCGCATCATCTGTACGTTCTTGCAAGCTGCGCGTAATATCTGCTGTTCTACTCATTTTAATTTGCAGGCCTTCATAATGGTTTTCCAAGAGATTTCGGATGCTATGGGAAATATTTAAGGTAATTTCTTTTTCCTGCATCCCATTGCCAATAGCTCCTGGGTCCATTCTCCCGTGACCAGGATCTAAATATAATTTAAACATTTTACACCACCTCGTACAAATAAAATATGATCGAAGAGTAACGGAGGTATAGGAATTCGTCTGAGATACATATAAAAATAGGTGATGATAGGCATTACATTTCATTGAATCAGATGATTTATTTTAAAGCTAAGAAATTTTCCAAATGCGAGACCATATGTATGAGCAGCAGCAATTAATGTTCCATATTTTTCGTGGGTCAGGCAAACTCTTGTTCATCTAGACAGTAGGCTGATTGATTATTGATGCTTCTTTCTTAACAAAACACCTAAGTGATTCTCTGTGCATATACTGTATCATTACTACAGGATTATGATTAAATACAACTCAATCCATACATAAAATAATCAAGGAGAGGTTAATTTTGAAAATTCCAAAGACAGCCAAAGTTAGTATCCCCTTTCCATCCGTATGGGGGATTGATGCTTCTATTGCGGGGAGATCCATTATTAGAGGTATACTTACCATTGATTCCATTGTAGACAACAAAGTAGTAGGTACAGTTAATTTTCGTGGTATACCTATTCCGATTAATGGGTATTGGGACGAAAGCGCTAAACAAATAAGTTTCGATTCACCATATGCCTCCTTTTTTGGCAACTTGACAATATTTGATGAGACCGCTATAAGCATTCGGCATTTCATTTTAAGTGGACGGTTTATAATGAAACCTCCCTCTTTGCTGGCTGGTGAATACGGAAATTGGATTGCTACAACCTTTACAACCCGTTTGGGACCTCCCATATATACTAATGTTTTACCACCTGCTGGTGCCTTTTCAGTCTCAAGTATGCTCTTGGGACAGCAATTGTTTTAATTAGACCATGACTTTATAAAAACAACCTTCCTTTGTGATTGACTAAGGTTGTTTTTTATAAAGTGTTCTCGAAAAATACAGCCTTGCTTTAAATCTGAGTTTAGCGTATATCTCCGTTAAAATGTACTCGGAACCCTTTGATGATCGTGCCTAGTTAGATAAACAAATATTGATACTTCCTTATAGAAATAGCCTGCTTGGTTAGGTACGTTGTTTCACAATCCCCGGAAATTTTTAATATAAGTAATGAATGCTTATTTTTTTCCTTCCGATAGCTTTCTATATAAAGAAGCTCTAGATACATTTGTAATTTCACAAATTTGATTTACAGTCATATTTCCTTCTTTATATAGCTTTACTGCATAATTCATTCCTGCGTGATTTTTATGATATTTCTTTAACCGTCCTTTAAACTTCCCTTCTTTCTTTGCGAGCTCAATTCCTTCACGCTGACGCATACGAATAAGGTCTCGCTCTAATTGGTTAACACCAGCCATTACCGTAATTAAGAATTGGCTATATGGATTATCTTCTGATAAATCTAGCCATGTATCCTTAAGTGATTTTAAGCTTGCCTTTTTATTTCGTATTAAATCAATCAATTCAAATAAATCTTGCGTACTTCGAGTGATCCGAGTTAAATCTGTAACATAAATAATGTCACCTTCCTGTAAATCCTCTAACATTTTTTGAAGTTGTTCACGATCTTTTGTGGCTCCTGAAATTTTTTCTTCATAAATAATATCCATTCCAATTTCGTTCAATTGCCGAAATTGCCTTGAAGGATTTTGGCTAGTCGAACTGACGCGTACATAACCGATTTTCTGCAAAATTTCACCTCGTTTTTGAGACAAGTCTTATGAGACACTCTTAACTATGATTTTATCAGTCTACTATACTTGTATCAATAGAGTACACTCTATTGATATATAATTGAACTAATTAATTAACTGAATAATTATGGAAATGGGATGATACTGAATGAAAATTGCGAGAGGTAGAGAATTGCTTACACTGGAACAGAGGCAGGATTTTATGCAAATCCCTGAAGATGAATGGATATTGGGGACCTACTTCACTTTTTCCAAACGGGATTTAGAAATAGTTAATAAGCGAAGGAGAGAAGAAAACCGTTTAGGGTTTGCTGTTCAATTAGCTGTTCTTCGGTATCCCGGTTGGCCATACACTCATATCAAAAGCATCCCGGAATCAGTCATACATTATATATCGAAACAAATCGGTGCCACTCCATCTTCGATTAGTCTTTATCCTCAAAGAGAAAATACACTTTGGGATCATTTGAAAGAACTTCGAAGTGAATACGACTTTGTAACTTTTACTCTAAGAGAATATCGAATAGCATTTAAGCATCTTCATCAATTAGCTTTTGAAAATGGCGATGCCATACATCTACTACATGAATGTATAGATTTTCTAAGAAAAAACAAAATCATACTGCCTGCTATTACTACACTTGAAAGAATGGTGTGGGAGGCAAGGGCAATGGCTGAAAAGAAACTGTTTAATACTGTTAGTCAATCTCTTACAAATGAACAAAAAGGAAAGCTTGAAGAGATCATTACTTCGCAGCATCCATCCGAATCCAATAAAACGATATTGGGTTGGTTAAAGGAACCACCGGGTCATCCTTCACCCGAAACATTTCTAAAAGTAATAGAACGACTCGAATACATACGAGGAATGGAATTAGAAACGGTACAAATTAGTCATTTGCATCGCAATCGCCTGTTACAACTATCTCGCTTAGGCTCAAGATATGAGCCATATGCATTCCGTGACTTTCAAGAAAATAAGCGATATTCGATATTAACCGTCTATTTATTACATCTTACTCAAGAGTTAACGGATAAAGCTTTTGAAATTCATGATAGACAAATACTTAGTCTGTTATCAAAAGGCCGTAAGGCTCAAGAGGAAATTCAGAAACAAAACGGTAAAAAGCTGAATGAGAAAGTTATACACTTTACGAACATCGGACAAGCTTTAATCAAAGCAAAAAAGGAAAAATTAGACGTTTTTGAGGTTTTAGAATCCGTTATCGAATGGAATTCTTTTGTCTCTTCGGTCGAAGAAGCTCAGGAGCTTGCACGCCCTGCCGACTATGATTATTTAGACTTACTGCAAAAACGATTTTATTCACTTAGAAAATATACGCCAACGCTATTAAGGGTATTGGAATTTCATTCTACAAAAGCAAATGAGCCACTTTTACAAGCTGTTGAGATTATCCGTGGAATGAACGAATCCGGAAAGCGAAAAGTGCCTGATGACTCACCTGTGGATTTTATTTCAAAACGTTGGAAAAAGCATTTATACGAGGATGATGGTACAACAATCAATCGTCATTACTATGAAATGGCTGTTTTAACAGAACTTCGGGAGCATGTTAGGGCAGGAGATGTTTCCATTGTTGGCAGCAGACAATATAGAGACTTTGAAGAATATTTGTTTTCAGAAGATACATGGAATCAAACGAAGGAGAATACAAGATTATCAGTTAGTTTATCATTCGAGGATTATATGACGGAGAGAACCAGCAGCCTTAACAAAAGGTTAAAGTGGTTAGCTACCAATTCCAACAAGTTAGACGGGGTTTCTCTTGAAAAAGGAAAGCTGTCAATTGCACGCTTAGAAAAAGATGTTCCAGAAGAAGCAAAAAAATTTAGTGCAAGCCTGTATCAGATGCTACCAAGAATAAAATTAACCGATTTACTGATGGATATTGCTTATATAACAGGATTTCATGAGCAATTTATTCATGCTTCCAATAATCGAAAACCGGATAAAGAAGAAACAATTATTATTATGGCTGCTCTTTTAGGAATGGGAATGAATATTGGTTTAAGCAAAATGGCTGAAGCAACACCCGGACTTACATATAAGCAATTGGCCAATGTATCACAATGGCGCATGTATGAAGATGCAATGAATAAAGCCCAAGCCGTATTAGTAAATTTTCATCACAAATTGCAATTGTCCTCCTATTGGGGAGACGGTACAACATCCTCGTCCGATGGTATGAGAATGCAGATAGGCGTTTCATCGCTACATGCAGATGCAAACCCACATTATGGAACTGGAAAAGGAGCCACCATCTATCGTTTTACAAGTGATCAATTTTCTTCTTATTACACAAAGATTATTCATACTAATTCAAGGGATGCGATTCATGTTTTGGATGGTTTGTTACACCATGAGACGGATCTAAATATAGTAGAGCATTATACAGACACGGCTGGTTACACAGACCAAATATTCGGACTGACCCATTTATTAGGATTTAAATTTGCTCCAAGAATACGAGATTTATCAGACTCGAAATTATTTACAATAGATAAGGCAAGTGAGTATCCAAAATTAGAAGTCATTTTACGTGGACAAATAAATAAAAAGGTCATTAAAGAGAATTATGAGGATGTTTTGCGATTAGCTCATTCTATAAGGGAAGGAACAGTTTCAGCATCCCTTATTATGGGGAAATTAGGTTCTTATTCAAGACAAAACAGCTTGGCTACAGCCTTACGTGAGATGGGCCGAATAGAAAAAACGATCTTTATTTTGAATTATATTTCGGATGAATCATTAAGAAGAAAAATACAAAAAGGATTGAATAAAGGAGAAGCCATGAATGGACTGGCAAGAGCTATTTTCTTCGGAAAACAAGGCGAGCTTAGGGAACGAACCATACAGCATCAATTGCAAAGGGCCAGTGCCTTAAACATAATTATCAATGCCATCAGTATCTGGAATACTTTACATCTAACAAAGGCAGTTGAATATCAAAAACGGTCAGGTAGTTTTAATGAAGAATTATTGCACCATATGTCACCTCTAGGTTGGGAACATATTAATTTACTTGGAGAATACCATTTTAATTCGGAGAAAATGGTCTCGTTAGATTCTTTAAGACCATTGAAACTTTCTTAACGTTGTTAAAACTGGGGGAATCGTCTTGAAAATGGGCTTAGCGTTGTAAATCCGCATTTTCCTGACGCTACCCCAAGAACAAGAATAACGGGTGAATGTGTCAGGTGAATGTCGGTGGGCAAATGGAAATAAAAAACCCACAATGGAACAATGTTAACAACATCATTTCATTATGGGTTTTCATTATTTCCGATTAATGGAAGAGAAACTTTAAAAGTCGATCCTTTGGTTGAGGATTCTACTAATATTAGCTCTCCTCCAAGGGCATGTGCAATCATTTTACTGAAGGGGAGCCCAATTCCCAACCCTCTTAATTTAAACTTCTTGTTATCTCCTCGGTAAAATCTCTCGAAAATAAGACTCTGTTCCTCAATTGGAATACCACAGCCAGTATCTTGAATAGTGATCGAGAGGTGATCGAATTCTTTTTTCATGCTAAGTGTAACCATTCCTTCCTTCACAATCGCTTGTTTGGCGTTGTTCAGAAGGTTGAACAGCACCTGTTTTAAGCGCATGGCATCCGTTTCTATCTGCTCATCCTCTTCAAGAAGACAAATTTTCAGCTCAACAAAGTTATCCTGTTGTGAGTGCTTCCATTGATAGGCAGTTTCCGCCACTACCCGATTGATAAAATGGTGCTCATTGATGATGGACAGCTGGTTAACGGAGAAAGAATTGAAATCCAGCAGATCTGCAATCATTTTTTGCATTCTGAACGTTTCCTTCAAAGAGATTGCTATAAATTCTTTTGCATCTATTCCAGTCACAACGTCATCTCTAACTGCCTGCAAAAGACCACTTATAGATGTAACAGGTGTCTTCAACTCATGTGTCACACCAGCCAAAAGCTCTGTTCGCAAGGATTCGAGTTGCTGTAACCGGTCTGCCATCTCTCTAAAGGATTCGACAAGTTCATATGTCTCTTCTTCGTGCAGGTTTTCAGGTAATTGAAAGGTATAGTTCCCCTCCTGTACCTGTTTTGCTGCTATAGCCACTTCTTTAATCGGTGAGGAAAGCTTTCTTGATAAAAAGTAGATCGCTGCCCATCCCAATATTGCCAAACTGCCTAGCATAATGAATAATAGGCTATATTCTTGTTTGACTTCTACCAGCTCGTTTTCTGGTTGGATGATTACGACCCATCCTACAATCTCCCTGTTAATTTCTATTGGTGCCTTAACTAGATATTCCTGAATCTTATTTCCGTCCGCAATCTTTTGAACCTGCTCCTCATTATTCAAAAGATTCTGCGGCAAAGTTCCTTTAAAAGATTGTCTTATGGATCGATTGGCAGAAAGAATAGTTCCGTCTTTATCAACGATATAAATGACTCCATTTGTCCTATGCTCAGGATCTTTGAACATGGGAGTATTATCCCTCGGAATAAATCTCCCTTGTTCATAATTCGAAACTCGGCTCGCAATTTCCTCTGCCATAAAAATGGTCATATTCAATCGGTTTTCCAAAGCGGAATGTTTGATCCACAGCACTGAAAGGAAAGCGATGACGATCAATCCGATCATCAGAGTGATAAAATATCTTGTTGTCCAATATCGTAAAAGTGATGGCCTTTTATCTCTAATCTTTAACACAGAATTGATACCCCAGTCCCCGCAGTGTCTTTATCTCCCCTTCATGGATGGACCATTCCCCGAGAGCTTTACGTATTCTTTTTACAGCAAGATCTACAGCTCTATCACTGCCGTCATAATCCATTCCCCATACCCGATCTAGTAGTTGTTCTCTTGTAAAGGTTTGATTTGGATGCTGCGAGAGGAATAGAAATAAGGCCAAGTCCCTTGGAGATAAAGGAATTGTTACTCCATAAAGAGAAACAGAATGAGACTTCCAGTTTACCGTCAATTGTCCGAATCGCTTGACACCATCAGGTTTTGTTTTATTGCCAGACCTTCTAAGAACAGCCTGTACCCTGGCAACCACTTCATCTGCAATAAATGGTTTCGTTATGTAATCATCTGCTCCACCTTTTAATCCGTTTAGGCGGTATGTGATCTCATCGAGTGCCGTCAGCATGATAACAGGACAGCTTCCTATCATTCGAATCTCCTCAAGGATCTTCCATCCATTTGTTTCCGGAAGCATGATATCCAGTAGCACCAAAGCCGGGAGTTCCTGTTGAAAAAGACGGATTGCTTCATTTCCATCAAAGGCTTGCACCACTTGATAACCTTCTTTTTGCAAATATACCTTAAGCACTTGATTGATTGGCACCTCATCCTCCACAACTAAAACCTTCTCCATCCGTTCCACTCCTTTGAACCTATTATACCTAAACATGAATAAGCATGAAAATCACAAGTACCATCCAGCCATAGTAGCCCAAGAATATGTCGGGAAGATGTCAAAATAAAAAAAAGACCCCGGTGCCAATACCGAAGTCCATAGCATTATATACTATCTTAATGAACCAATATAAATTAGAGAATCAACCTGCACTGTATCTAAAGAGCCGTCCAGAATTTTTCTGACATCACTAAGGGTATCCTGCAGACTGACGGATTCCCCTTTTTTCCCGGAGAACTGCTCCGCTACATAAAAGGGCTGCGTCAGATAAGCTTCCAGTCTTTCTCCCCTTTGGAAAGTTAGTAGCTCGGATTCTGGTAGTCGGTCGGTGCCCCTGACATTTACCAAAGACCGTAATTCCCTGTAGCGGCGTAATAACTTTTGTGCACGCTGTTGGATGCTTAGATGCTGCAGATCCAAATGTGCTCCTTCGAGGACAGAGGATGTGGAGTAGACGGGATTTATTGCCGGGAATTTGTGTCTTGCTGCCAGGTCTGCATCAAACTGCCAGAGTGTTTCAAGTGGACCGAATGGAAGATCCTCATCCACCACTTCTCCACTTAAGTCAACCAAAAAGGTGGTAACAGAATGGATGCCTACATTGTCAAGCTTCTCCTGTAGTTCCTGAATCTTGCCGGAAAGGACGTGACTTCTGTCTGCTGCAAAAGCAATTTCTTTTGAATTTCCTAGTGCCAGCGCTTTTTCATAGCTTTCTTCAATGGAGTTTGTAATAACATCTATCTCGTTGCTGATGTCGTTGACTTCTGGATGATTTCCTTCCGGATTCAGCAGCATGGTTGTAAAACCATCCATCTTTAAACGATAGAATAATTCAGCAAGCAATACAAGTTGCCCCATCCCGGGACGAGCCACCAATCCATTAGTGCCGCCTTTTGTTAATGGCGCAAATAAATCTACCACTTTAATTTTCGTTTCGATCATTTCTACCTTCTCCCCTCTGATAATCAAATCATCCAAACTGCAGCCTGCCAAATCAGCAAGAGCAACCAAGGTACGGACCTCCGCCCTTCCTACCGGAATTTTACCTGTGCAAAGATTTGATACTGTCGCCGGGCGTAAACCGACGGATTTGGCAGCACTCGTTAAATTTGGGACACGCCTTCTTAGCAAGGAAACATTTAATCTTATATTATCCAAATTTTACACCCCTTCCTTACTTTCAACAGTAATATATTTTCCGTTGTAAAGCAATCATTAAATTACTTTTAAGAGAAAAAAATATTACGCTAAAGGAGTGTGTGCAGTGTTGCATGATACATTCTGAATAATTGATTCTAAAGTATTGCTAGGATTTGCTAAAAAGGTTATATTTACAGAAATGAATGCCCTTTCATACCGCGAAATTGAAACGTTTCACTTCGGAGGGTATTTTATTCCATTTTATAAGGAAAGGAGATAGTTGTATGAAAAAATATGTAATTTCAGCAATATCTGTAGTTATTCTTGCTGCTATTGTTTTCTTTGTATTAAATTACATGGATACAGGAAAGAAAGCAGACGGGGAACTTGATCAGGAATTACTGGTCACTGCAGAAAAAACGTTTCGATTTTTTGAGGATTATACTGATCCAGCCACGGGACTGACGATGGACCGGGTTGATTTTGAAACGAAGGAGGTTAAAGCGGAGCATACCTCCCCAACCAATATTTCGATGTATTTGATGGGAATGGTTTCAGCAGTTGAGCTTGACTTGATTTCAAAAAAGGAAGCCGAGGAGAAAGTCGAAACCACCCTTCACACTTTGGAGAAAATGGAAAAATGGAATGGACTCTATTATAACTGGTATAATACGAAGGACGGCTCGCTGAAAAAGGATTGGGGACAGTTCATCTCGAGTGTCGATAATGGGTGGCTTACTGCAGGACTTATCGTCACCGGCCAATATTTTGAAGACTTGAAAGGAATGACAGACCCGTTAGTTGCGGCCATGGACTATTCCCACCTCTACGACCCGCAAGTTGGTCATCTCTATGGAGGTTATGACGTAGAAAAGAAAAGCGTGACTTCACACCATTACGGTTTGCTCTATACGGAACCCCGAGTTGCCAGCTATTTGGCAATCGGAAAAGGTGATGTGCCAAAAGAGCACTGGTGGAAGCTGTACCGTGCTTTCCCTCCGGAATTCGACTGGCAGCAGCAACGGCCTAACGGAACGATGGAAACGTATGACGGGATTGAACTCTTCCAGGGCTATTATGAGTATGAAGGAATTAAATATGTTCCAAGCTGGGGCGGCAGCATGTTTGAAGCGCTTATGCCTAGTCTCGTGTTAAAGGAAAATGAGCTGGGTACGAAAGCATTGGGATTAAACAACAAGCATCACGTTGAGGGGCAGATTCGTTTTGCAGAAAAGAACGAGTATAGAGCATGGGGCTTCTCGCCCGCAGGCATCCGTAATAATTATGGGGAGTTTGGTGTTCCTGCACTCGGTACAGAAGGGTATGAGGACAAGGCGACAGTCACTCCACACGCAACCTTCCTTGCGCTTGAGCATGCACCGGATGAAGCTCTTGCAAATATCCAAGCGTTAAAAGAACTTGATGCAAATGGCGAGGATTATGGATTCTATGATACAGTCAACCTTACATCCGGGGAAGTGGCACACTCCTATCTTTCCTTGGATCAGGGGATGATCTTAGTCTCTATCGCCAACTATTTACGTGATGGAGTCATTCGTGAATACTTCCATCAGGATCCGATTGGGAAGAAGCCGGAGCATTTGTTGGAGAAAGAAAACTTTAATATACAATGATGTGCTATTAAACAGCATTATTAAAAGCCTTGGCACTTTCCGAGGCTTTTTCTTATTGCTTTGAAACTTTGTTCAGAGCCAATGAAAAAATACTTGTAATGATAATAGGTGAGCCGAGAAATTATTTTCATTGCGTGCGAACGTATTTTCATTCGCATTTGCACTTCTGTTCATTTGTTTTGAACGAAAGTTCGAGTGTGATGATTGCTAAAAAAAAACGGCAGATCTCTCTGCCGCTTCCCTTCAATCTTTATCAAGCATCCGCTTCAAAATCAGTGGATGGTGGACGATTGTAAACAGTGGTATCCAAGTTTCCGGTTGCCTTTCCGGTCAGCACTCCTGCTGTCATACTTCCACTAACATTCAGTGCAGTACGTCCCATATCAATCAGCGGTTCAACGGAAATCAGCAAGCCTGCCAATGCTATCGGCAGATCCATCGCAGATAGTACAAGAATGGCAGCGAATGTTGCCCCTCCTCCTACTCCCGCCACACCGAAGGAACTAATGGCAACGACTAAAATCAACATGAACAAGAAAGATGGATCAAGTGGATTGATTCCGACAGTTGGTGCAATCATCACTGCCAACATCGCAGGATAAACTCCTGCACAACCATTCTGACCAATGGATAAACCGAATGAACCGGCAAAGTTTGCCACCCCATCTGATACTCCCAGCTCCTTCGTTTGCGCTTTGATATTTAACGGTAACGTCCCGGCGCTTGTTCTGGATGTGAAAGCGAAGGATAGAACCGGAAATGCCTTCTTTACATATGTTAAAGGATTCAATCCGGCAAACATCAAGAGCAGCAGGTGAATTCCAAAGACAATAAGTAGCGCGACATAGGAAGCTGCTACAAACTCTCCCAGCTTTGCTATGGCACCGTAATCACTGGTGGCGGTCACACGGGTCATGATGGCCAGAATTCCATAAGGTGTCAGACGAAGGATCAATGTTACCACACGCATAATAATCGTATAGAAGGTATCCACCAGTTTGGCAAAAGAATCGGCCTGTTCGGCATTCTTCCTGCGAACCCCAAGATATGCGATACCTATGAATGCTGCAAATATGACGACAGCGATTGTAGAAGTGGAGCGTGCCCCTGTAAAATCAAGGAAGACATTCGCAGGCAATAAATCCAGCATCTGCTGTGGGAAGGTTTTGGAAGCAAGGTCACCAGCACGTGATTCCAATTGCTCCCCCCTTGCTGTTTCTGCATCACCTTGCTCTATCTCAATTGCTTCTAGATCAAATAAGACGGTCGTACCGATACCGACTGCAGCGGCAATCGCTGTCGTACCGAGCAATATACCGATGATAAGAGCACTCACTTTTCCTATATTGCTTTTTAGCGTCAGGCGTGTAAACGCAGCGATGATGCTAATGAATACAAGCGGCATGACAATCATTTGAAGAAACTTCACATAGCCTGAACCGACGATATTGAACCAGTCGATGGAACCGGCGAGCACCTCCGAATCAGCTCCATATGCGTATTGCAATCCCAGACCGAAAACAATCCCGATGCCTAAGCCTGCAAACACGCGCTTGGCAAAGGAGACTCCATTCTTTTGCATCTTGTACAGCCCAAAACACAGTAAGAGTAAAAGAAAAATATTAAGGACGAGTAAAAAATTATCCATGCTGTCTTTCCTCCCTTTATCTTCATTACTGAAGCGTTGAGGCTTCTCTACATCTTATGGGCTTATTGGATGAACATGCCTCAGACAATAAAAAAAGAAAGTAGGACAGGCACCTTGTAGGGTACTTGTTCTACTTTCCTGCTTCTTATTCTTGCTCTTCTACTACTCCCTCGAATGCAGAGGAGACTTTATCAAATTCTTCGTCGGACTCTATTTCGGAAAGTTCTCCATCCTCTTCCACTTTCAAGAAAAAGATATCTACGTCACCAGTGGTCTGCTTCTCGACTTCTTCGACAAACGCTACAGCTACGTACGTGGAGCCCTCCACATCCATTGTTCCTAGTACTTCTAGTTCCTGATCCTGGTCATTTTCATCCTGAACGATGAAAATATCTCCTACTTCCACTTTATCCATCCTTATATCTCCCTTCCATTCCTATCGATGACATTCACTATTATCCTATCTTCCCTTTTACGAAAATTAATATACCTCCGTATCGTAGAAAATGGACCTTCCTATCTTACCATAATGTGCTAATCTATTAATAGTCATACTACATAAATGAGGTGTACATATGGAAGAATATGTGGAGATGGATGCAGTCGGTCTTAGTGAACTAGTAAAAAGGAAAGAAGTAAAACCAAGTGAATTGGTGGAATCGGCTATTGACAGGAGTAAGCAGGTCAATCCCCTCATCAATGCCGTAATAATCGAGATGTTTGATGAAGCAAGGAGCTTGGCTACATCGGATGATCTGTCTTCACCCTTTGCAGGTGTCCCTTATCTAATGAAAGACTTGGAGTTTTTTGCAGGAGCACCTTATACAGCTGGTTCGAGACTTTTAAAGGATTTCTTATGTCCTACAGATTCCGTATTATCTTCACGGATACGCAGGTCCGGATTGATTACAATTGGAAAAACGAACACTTGTGAGCTTGGCATTCAACCAATTACCGAACCGGAGCTTTACGGACCAACTCGAAACCCTTGGAATCTTAGCTTTACCGCTGGAGGTTCAAGTGGTGGATCTGCTGCTGCTGTGGCAGCTGGAATTGTCCCAATGGCCCATGCCTCGGATGGCGGTGGTTCAATCCGAATACCGGCTTCCTGCTGTGGTATATTCGGGATGAAAATCAGTAGAGGACGAAACCCAAGAAACCCCGATACTCTCGGATTGGGTGTCAGTCATTGTGTTTCCAGGAGTGTTCGTGATAGTGCCGCATTACTCGATGCTACACATGGGCCAGGATTTGGAGATCCATATGTTGCACCCTCACCTATTCAGTCCTTTATCAAAGAAGTTACGACCACTCCTGGTAGGCTGAGAATAGGTTTTCTATCAACCACATTCGATGGGAAGCCGATTGATCCCGATTGCAGGGATGCGGTAGTGGATGCAGCCAAATTGTGTACGGAATTAGGACATCATGTGGAAGAAGCAAGCCCGGCAGTCAATGTGGAAGCATTTACGAATGCCTTTACCGTTTTATGGTATCAGATGGTAACGCTGGGAATCGCTTCTCTCCCTGCACTTGTCGGAAAAGTGGCAAGCGCGGAGCACTTTGAACGGCTGACTTGGGAAATAGGTCAGGCTGGAGCAAAGTATACCGGGGTGGAAACCCTGACTGCCATGTCCTATATGCAGCAATTGGCAGGTACAATGGCACGATTCTTCACAGACTATGATTTGCTACTTACACCGACCCTATCTAAACCACCTGTAAAAATAGGGGAATTGGTATACAAGGGGAATCTTGAGGAGTATTCAAGGCTAGCGAATGGATGGGTTCCTTATACGCCTCTTGCCAATGCGACTGGGATACCGGCGATGAATGTGCCTCTCTATTGGAATGATAACAATCTACCAATCGGTGTTCAATTTTTCGCCCCATACGGCGACGAGGCCACGCTGTTCCGTCTTGCAGGTCAGCTTGAGGAGGCACGTCCATGGGCTGGTAGAATGCCTGCCTTTACGAAAACGTCTTAAAAGCAAAAGAAAACCCAGCGTCCGAATCGGATGCTGGGTAGTTTTAGGTTTAAATTAGTATGGAAGTACAAGCCACAACTGCCGTAACTTAGTATAAGAAAGTTTTAAACCACCACTCCTGAAAGTGGGTGTTCGCAAAAACATTCTTGTCGTCCTCTATCTCGGAGGCTTGACATTCCTGCTTTTATATAAAACTCCCTAGTTAAGTATAAAGGTTAAAACTTTGTTATGGTTACGTGCATCGCAGCTTGTTTTACTATAGTACAGTAGAATAGATTGAAATGCAACTATCAACTATTAGTTGAAATCATTGAAATTATCCGTCTATTGCGACCCTCTTGCCAGTGTTGTCCTTTTGCTTAAAAGACACCATGCTCGAGCTCCTTTATGCAATACTCCTTCATCAATGCCAGCTCTTCTTCTTCCAATTCAAAGTCAAGCAAGGTGTTGGTTGAATCCTCGTAGAGATGATACTGGACAATTCTTGTTCCGTTGTCATCTACTGCTACAATCGCTTTGATAAAGACACCATTCTCCATATGCATCTCGTCATCTTCGGGAATTTCGATGTCTATGAGGAATTCATAGCGGTCTCCAGTCAATATTCCTGTCGGGTCTTTCAGTTTTTCTGCTTCATGTCCGGTAATGTTCATATCTGACATCCTTTCTCTACTATCGTTTTCTTCTATTGAATTCTTGTTTTTGGCTAGCGGTAAATTCTTTTTTCTTCTGAGCTGATTTTCCCGCTTTTTTGATGTTCATTTCTCTTTCCTTCTCATAATCGTCGCGATCGGGAATGCTGATTCCTTTGATGACGACTCTCTCCAAGGTCTGCTTGATTCCCTTTTCAATCAACTGTAGATTATCAACGTCCCTTGGTGCAAATAATGTATAAGCCGAGCCATCACCGCTTGCTCTGCCTGTTCTCCCGGTTCTATGTATATACGTCTCAACATCTTCTGGGACATCATAGTTATAGACGTGTGTAACACCTTCCACATCGAGCCCTCTTGCCGCCACATCCGTTGCAACAAGGTACTGAAGCTTGGCATCGCGGAAGTTCCTCATCGCACGCTGGCGTTTGGACTGAGGGATATCCCCGTGCAGTTCATCCGTCAAAAAACCTTTTTCCTTAAGGGTCGCATTTAATTTTTCCACCCTTGCTTTTGTCCGGCAGAAAATGATTGCCAAATAGGGCTGGTGTTCCTGTATCAGGTGAAGCAAAGTACCTTCTTTGCGTCGATCGGTGGTTTCAACAGCGTACTGCTTGATCTTATGGACGGTAACCTGTTTTTCTTTGATTTCAATGTGCTCAGGACTTTTCATATACTTACTGGCAAGTGCATGAATTTCCTTAGGGATGGTCGCGGAGAATAAAAGGGTCTGCCGTGATGGGAAAGTTTCGTGGATAATAGTATCCACATCAGGCAAAAATCCCATCAATAACATCTGATCTGCCTCATCTATGACAAGCATCTTCAAAGTCGAAAGATCAATCGTCCCACGTCTCACATGATCTAAAAGTCTTCCTGGTGTCGCCACAATGATATGCTGCGCACCTTTCAGCTTCTTCAGCTGATGCTGGACGTCCTGTCCCCCAAAAATCGCGAGTACATTTACTCCATCAATGTTTTCCATCATCTTCTTTATTTCTTTCGTTATCTGATGAGCAAGCTCACGGGTAGGTGTTAGGATTAGAGCTTGTGTATCGGGATTGTTAACATCGATCTTCTCGAGGATCGGCAGCACAAACGCCAAAGTCTTTCCTGTACCTGTCTGCGCTTGTGCAATAATATCTTTTCCGTCCAATACGGCTGGAATCGTTTTTTCCTGTATGGGTGTTGGTGTGACAAGTCCTAAGGATTTCAATGTATGGTTCAGTTCTTTTTTAATTCCCAATTGTAAAAAGTCAGGCATGTAGATCACGTCTCTCTTCTATTAAGTTGCTATTTTGCTTCCTAACTATAACATAACCAAGATTAACAAAAAATAAAAAACGGTCCCGATGGAGTCCGTTTCTTCATAATGATATTATTTGAACCATCCCTTTTCCTTGGATTGGGTAATGGCCTCAATTCTGTTTTTCACTTCGAGCTTATCGAGAATGGTAGAAATATAATTTCTTACCGTGCCGCTTTTGATGCTGAGCTCTTCAGCTATTTCCTGCGTATTCTTTCCATCTGCAACTAGCTCAAGAACCGCTTTTTCCCTTTCAGTCAATGGATTTTCCTCTCCATAAACATCATCCATCAGCTCAGGAGCATAGACCCGTTTTCCATCCATGATGCTGCGAATGGAGCTGGCAAGCTCTTCACTGGGGCTATCTTTCAACAAATACCCTTTCACGCCGGCTTTTAATGCTCGCTGGAAATAGCCGGTGCGGGCAAACGTTGTTAAAATGATGACTTTGCAATTCGTCCCCTTTAATTCTTCTGCTGCATCCAACCCCGTTTTCAAAGGCATTTCTATATCCATCATGCAAATATCGGGTTTGTATTGATTGTAGAGGGCAATGGCCTCCTCGCCGTTACCTGCCATGCCCACCACTTCCATATCATCTTCCAAATCCAGCAATGAACCTAAAGCACCCAGCATCATTCTCTGATCCTCGGCTATTACTATACGAATCATACATACTCCCCCTTATCTCTCTGCATCACCACATTCGGTACTTTGATGAGAACGGTAGTTCCTTCTTCCGCTTCTATCTCTAGCGTTCCGTTCACAAACTCAAGTCGTTCCTTCATACCCGATATTCCGCTGCCTTTTAATAAATCCTGTTCCTCTTTCATGCCGATCCCATTATCTGTGATAGTGAGACGCAGCTCCTTACCTTTTTGCTCTATCTGAATATGACATTCTGTTGCCTTACTGTGTTTCACCACATTTGTTACGGACTCTTTTAGACACATGCTTAATATATTTTCGAGAAACAGCGAACTGTTTTTCAACGGAAGATCATGATCAATCGTGCATGCAATTTCTGCTGCATCCAAGATTTGTCTTACCCGTACCATTTCTTCCTTCAGTCGAATTCCGCGCATCTGGGAGACCATA
Organism: Sutcliffiella sp. NPDC057660; assembly: GCF_042800035.1. Lineage (NCBI taxonomy): Bacteria > Bacillati > Bacillota > Bacilli > Caryophanales > Bacillaceae > Sutcliffiella > Sutcliffiella sp. NPDC057660. The sequence goes on along the minus strand of NZ_JBHVHV010000008.1, from coordinate 209,869 downwards.
TTCCTTACTTCATTCAAAGCGGTTCTAGCGGTCTGCTGTACATCCTTCAGCTCATTTTTTGCCTGCTCGGGATTTTTATTAATAAGCTTCCGCGCCAAATCACTTTTAAGGCCAATGAGTGAAAGCTTTTGCCCTAGAGTATCGTGGAGGTCCCTGGCAATCCTCTGTCTCTCCTCTTGCTTGACCAGCTCGGAAATACGCTTGTTTGCAACGTCCAGTTGTGCTTCCAATCTGTCTTGCTTTCCTTTGTTGAAGAGGTTGAAGGGTAAAAGGATAACGCTGATCCATATAATTACGATAAACGGCAATTGAGTCAGGAATAGATCATCCCTTAATGCCAGGTTAATATTGATTGCAACGGTTGTTGCAACGAGATGAATAATATAAAGCGTGATAAATGCTATTCGATTTTTTATTTTTCCATTATAGTAAGCGATGTAAAAAGCGAAATAAATAAAATGAAAAACGATGGTCATGGTAATGGAAATGGCAATCAATATACAAGTCCATAGATAGACAGGCCATTTTTTTGATAAAAATGCAAAACGGTAAGATACAAAAAATAAGATAGTCAGAACGATTCCGATAATAACCTCCATTGTTGAGGAGGATTGAAAGATGAAATAAAATGGCAGGATACTGAAAACACTCCATATATACGGGTTGATTCCAGATCCTTTTTGAAAAATCAAGTACCTTTTTTGCATAATATAAACCTCTTTATTCTGTATGAAAGTTTTGTCTTTCTGCTATTTTACCATATTAAATAGGAAAGTAATGTAAAACCAGAGTTATGTGGGACAAAAAAATGTACTTTTTTCAAGTACATTCTAGGCTGTAGACAAACTTGAGGTAATTCGAGGTTGTCTACAGTTTTTTGTGTACCTGTATAATTAAGCCCGTTGATTTCCGTTCCAGGCACTGCGCTTATCCTTAGGCGGTCCGGGAGCCTCCTCGACGCTGCGCGTCTGCGGGGTCTCCCTTGTCCCTTCCTCCCGCAGGAGTCTCCGTGCCTTCCACTCCAATCATACTGAGTTTTCTAAACTTTTTGCGGACCGATAACCACGTGTATTTTTAAATTATAATTAAAAAACACGTGAGGTAATAAAGATGCTTACTAAAGAGGGATACCGTGAATATTAATCCCCGAAGCATCTCTGTGCTACTGTTGAAATGTATAGATTATCAAAAGGTGGTATTCAAGAGATTTATCCAACGATATCATCCAACTAAATCGGATAATGGGGTTCAGAATTTGACCAGTCCGAACCCCTTATTTCAAGTACATTCTAAAACATTACTCATCAAATCGTCCATTGATCATGAATGATTCCCACTACATACCATTTGTCATCAAGCTTTTCTATTACCACCCGGAGGCTCTTCCAGTCCATTCCCTCATACTTCTCCTCAAATCCAGGGAAATGAAACTCTACGACCGTTGCGCCCGGATAAACCTCCATACTGTTATCAATGCTATTGCCATGACCAAGTCTCTTGTTAATGGAGATTTGCTCTGCATGTAAAAAGTCAGCATCATAGACAAACTTTTTATAGTATTCATGGAAGGACAATTCAATCGGGTCGCCTGTGCCGTCATATTCCCCCCATAGATAGATTTGCTGATTCTCTTTTAGTGCACCTACCTCACTCGCTGATAACACGAGATTTTTTTCCACATCGATATAGCCATATGGGGTAAAACGGACCCCCTTGGTAGGATGTATCAGGTCTTTTAAAGCGGAAAAGTCTTTTTCTTTTAATAGCTTTACAGCAGCAAAGGCAGAATCCTCTGCGCTTAATTCCTTTTCCACTACTGGTTCAGGGTCTTCCATCTCTTTCATTTCTTTCATGGAGCATCCCATAGAACTAATGCCTGCAACCAATATTATCAAAAGTGCGATCATTCTCATATTTCGTTCTCCTCCGCATTCCATTTATTTAAAGTATGGCCAAAATGGAAGCACAAGAACATTCGAACCCAATCTTTTTCAGTTGGAAGGATTTTTATCGAACTTTTTGTTGGTCAGTACATTTAAAGCAGCCATTCCATCGCTTGGACATCCATTCAGATGGTTGATGGGAAACAGAGAGAAAAAGACAAAGTAAAAGGAAAAGTAGGTGAACTGATAGATTAGGATATTAGGCTCGATCACCCCTTTCATGATCAATCCATTCAAAATCAGGATGGAGGCGATGTTAAACAAGGACCCTCCCAAATATACCAATGCTTTTTCAATTTTCCCTGCTCTATTACTGACTGTGATATATTCACACCAACCATCATAAAAGTAAAGCTTTCTAATTCTGAGGGAACCAATCTTAAACAATATGTTTCCAGTCCCGATATGAACAATCACTTTTCCGCCAAATAATTTTGCAAAGAAAAAATGCCCTAATTCATGTAAGATGGTGACCATTGGCAAAACGAGGAAGAAAGAGACAAAGAACTTCCATAGATCATTAAATCCGAACATCAGCAACCACTCCTAAACCTGATTTTATACAAGTAAATAGAAGTCTTTTTCCCCTAAATGAATATAAAAAAACACACCAAATTTCAAAATGGTGTGTCATATTGAAATGAATCGGGCTCCAGTATTAGATGAGGGTCGTCTTATTCTTCCAAACTTTTAAACTTAATTCGTAATATTCACAGGCTGACTGGTATCTGTCAGTCGATGTATAATACTCTGCCAAAATCTCGGCATATTTAGCCACGTTATCTTTGTCTCCCGCTCTTGTAAAATAATCGATCACATAATCGGATATATATTTTTCGATTTCAGGATTTTTAGTTATTAAATATATGTGAACATTGAAATGTATAATATATTCCTCTATTTTATTTCTTTGGGCCAATACCAAGCCTTCTTCCGCCCAACCAAGAGCAAATTCATTCTGATTAAGCTTGTAATACTCTTTAACCAGGGTATTGATGGAAAACAAGCTTCTGTCTTCCTCTTTTTTAAGTTTAAGTGATTCCAAGAAATAAAAGATGGCATCTTCTGAGTTTCCCAAGAATGATTGCATACATCCAAGGTTATGCAGGGCCATGGATTCCAGATACACATCCTTCAAGTCTACTCCGATTTTTTTTGCATAAAGATAGTTTTCTTGGGCTTTTTCCAATTGATGGACTTTATGATAGCTCAAACCAAGAATAACGTGGCACTCTGCCGATCTCCGGTTATAATACAGGGATTGATAAATAGAAAGCGCTTTTTCGGCATAGGTGATCGCTTCGAAGTAATCGGATGTTTTTTGGCTTGTCAATGCAATTTGATAAAACAGCTCCGCCTTATCTTCTTCTGATAATGGAAGTTTATTATGCATCTCCAATGCCTGTTTTAATATGAATATGGATTGTAGGTTATCGTTTACTCGATAATAGTAGATTCCGATGGTCTTCTTCCGAATATACTCAATGATAGTATTTTTGCTTGTCGGGAGGTCGGATATCTGGTTATAAAGGCTGTCGATTAGCTTCTTATCAAAGATTAAAAGGGCATATTTCAGTTTTACACATAAATAAAGCAGCAATGTTTCGTGAGGCATGGTTTGACTTCCTATATTGTATTCCTCATTAATATAGCTCAGTTTTTTCCATGACTCTTTCGGGTCCTGTCTGACAGTACTCTCGTAGCAGCTTAACAGCTTGTCCACTAAATCCAATAGGTGTGAAGCGGGAAAAATCCCTTGAGATAAATTTTCCTGTGAGATACCTTTTTTGTTTCGGTAGTAATCGATCATTTCTCCGTTTCTCAATGCCAACACCCTTTATTTGAATTATAAGAATATTTTACCATCATTTTCTACAATTATATACAATTTTCTGTGAAATTTTCCTATTTGATGTGCTTATAAGGACGTTAGTACCATGTTTACACTTCATTTTAAGCCGGTCACAAATTCGTCGCTGTCCTGCCATAAAGTTGTCATAAACAGTGCCCTCTACCCTGTTTTGTTACAAAGGAAAAGGGAATATACTTAAGAACATACAAGAACTTAAATCTTATATTGTGAAGTATTGAGCAAACTATTGTATACTATTGTTAAGAATTTATTATTGATGGTTCTATCAGTGACCAAAGGAGTGAAAATATGTTTGGTTTAGAGTATGATCCGGTTCTATACAGCAGAATTTTAACTGGTCTGACGCTTGCGGTCCACGTCATCTTCGCAACTGTAGGTGTAGGTGTTCCACTAATGATTGCTCTTGCGGAATGGATGGGTATCAAACGGAACGACGAACATTATCGTCTTCTCGCACGCAGGTGGGCCCGCGGTTTTGTCATCACCGTTGCAGTCGGTGTTGTGACGGGTACGGCTATCGGCCTGCAATTAAGCCTTTTATGGCCGAATTTGATGCAGCTTGCAGGACATGTAATTAGTCTTCCGTTGTTCTTGGAGACATTCGCTTTCTTCTTTGAAGCTATTTTTCTAGGTATCTACTTATATACTTGGGATCGATTTAAAAAGAAAATCTATCATTTTATCCTGTTGATTCCTGTGGCTCTTGGTGCCATGGCTTCTGGCTTCTTTATATCCACTGTCAACAGCTTCATGAATTCACCTAGTGGATTCGAAATTGAGAATGGTGTATTGACGAATATTAGTCCTCTTGGTGCAATGTTCAACCCTGCCACACCAACCAAAGTGGCACACGTGTTATCTTCTGCTTATTTGACAACAGCATTTGTTCTGGCGGGAATTGCCGCCATTGCCATTCTGCGAGGAAGAAATCATGTTTATCATAAAAAAGCACTGCATCTGACAATGACAGCTGCAGCCGTATTCGCCATTTCCACTGCAGTAATTGGGGATTTATCCGGTAAATATCTAGCAGAGTATCAGCCTGAAAAACTGGCTGCTGCAGAATGGCATTTTGAAACTTCGACTGAGGCACCGCTACTTATCGGCGGATATCTGACAGAGGACAACAAAGTCAAATATGCACTTGAAATTCCATATGCCTTAAGCATCCTTGCGCATGGTGACCCAAAATCTGAGGTAATCGGACTCGAGGAATTTCCTGAGGAAGAGCTTCCGCCTTTGGTCGTACACTATTTCTTTGACCTGATGGTCGGTATCGGAATGTTCCTTGCCCTTGTCTCTATCCTTTATGTTGTTATTGCCAAGGTGAAAAAATGGAATGAATGGAACAGGCCGCTACTTTGGGCAATAGCAGCCGGCTCCCCATTAGCATTACTTGCCATAGAGATGGGCTGGTTCTTTGCCGAGCTAGGAAGACAGCCGTGGCTGCTTGTCGGATATATGACTGTTTCAGAAGGGGCTACCACATCCGAGCATGTCGATCTTATGCTGGTGCTTTTCATCATTCTTTATGCAGTACTTTGTACAACATGTATTACGGTACTAAGAAAAATGTTTAAAAATAATCCAGTCGAAAAAGAACTGCAAGAAAAAGGCATGGAGTAAAGGAGGGGAAAACATGAGTTATGAAGTTGTAGGTATTACGGTTTTATGGACATTTCTATACGGATATTTGATTGTTGCTTCAATTGACTTTGGTGCCGGATTTTTCAGCTACTATTCTACTGTTACAAAGAAGGACCATCTCATTGATAAAGTGATTGTCCGTTACCTCTCTCCTGTTTGGGAGGTCACCAATGTGTTTCTTGTTTTCTTCTTTATCGGGATTGTCGGCTTCTTCCCTTCCACAGCCTATTATTACGGAACAACTTTGCTGATACCAGGTAGTATCGCGATTATCCTGTTGGCGATCCGTGGAAGTTATTATGCCTTTCATCACTATGGTGCAAAAGGCAGCAAGTTTTATCAGCTTTTATATGGAGCTACAGGCCTGTTGATACCAGCCGCACTTTCTGTTGTATTGACCATATCCGAAGGTGGATTCATCAGCCTTGCCGGTGATGTAGTAACATTGGATTATGGTGCTTTGTTTTCAAGCTTCTATTCTTGGACGGTTGTCATTTTGGCACTGGTCAGTGTGCTATATATATCCGCTTATTTTCTTGCATACTATGCAAGAACAGCCAAGGACGAAAAAGCTTTTGAAGTGTTGCGCAAATATGCGCTTAACTGGAGCCTTCCTACCATCCTGGCAAGTGTGCTCGTATTCTTCGCACTCAGTGACCACAATCCGAGTCACTTTGAAAGGATGCTGAATCTTTCATGGATGTTCAGTCTTTCTTTCCTCTTCTTCCTTGGAGCGGTGTATCTGATGTGGAAGAAGCAGCGTCTTGGACTCTCTTTCATTTTCGTCATGCTTCAATTCGCGACAGCATTCTTTGGATATGGGGCATCTCATATGCCATACCTTCTGTATCCATACTTGACGATCTATGACGGGTTTACAAATGAGTCAATGGCTATTGCCTTGATTACCGCCTTCATCGGTGGTCTATGCTTATTGATTCCATCGCTTTATCTTTTAATGCGTCTCTTCCTATTTGATAATCAATATGTACAAGGGAAAAAGTAAGGAGGTTTTTAAAATGGAGAATTTTTTGATTATGATCGCTCCCCCTCTTATCATTGTCGTGGCGATTGGTGTGTTGTTTCTGTGGGGAGCGGCAGGCAAAGAGAAGTATAAATAAAAAGGGGCCTGGGACAAAACTAAAAAAATCTAACAAAAAGACGAATAATTTAAGTGCCGGCTCTAAATACCGCTATTGATTTCCGTGCAAGACTTCGCTTTCCGCGGGTGACCCGTGAGCCTCCTCGGCTTCGCCTGCGGGGTCTCACATTGGCCACTGCTCCCGCAGGAGTCTTCGTCTTGCACTCCAATCAACCGCTAGTGTAATCTAAAACCTAAACGTATATTTTAATACTTTCAAAAAACCGAACTAATTTGGACGAAAACTCAAATTAGTTCGGTTTTTACTTAGGCTAAAACACTTTTGTCCCAGCCTCTTTTTTGTAGTGAAAACTTTTTACTGGATTCTCTCGTAAAAGACAATTCGATTGCCAAATGGGTCGCCAACGGATATCTCCTTGGTTCCCCATGGTTTTTGCTCTAGGCCGGGTCTTGCGAAACGGTAGTTCTTCTCGATCAGCCCTTTGTGATAGTCTTCAATTGAACTCGTCTCGATTCTTACCGCAGACCCTGGTGTGCTATCACCATGATGTTCAGAAAGATGCAGAATACAATCCCCCCTGGAAACCTCCATATACAAAGGGAAATCCGCTTCAAAACGGTGCTCCCATTTTCTTTCGAAACCCAAAAAGTCCATATAGAATTCTTCTGCTTTTTCCACATCGAAAATACGTAGTATAGGGATAACCGCTTTCATCTCACTCATCGGGATTCCTCCTCCAATTTCATTTTTATAGCTGCAAATGTCTCCATGTAAAAGTGATCTTCATGCTGAACGAAATGACCTTTTTTCACAGTCTCTTTCCATTCTGCTCTTTCCCCGTTAGAAGCCATTTTGAATCCATCTGCCTCTACTTTTTCTGTCTTTCCTTTCCACAGTTCAATCATATCATCCAACCTCACCTTTGCCATCCCTGAAACTTCTTCAGGCTGCAGAATAAAATCCTCCATATCATACTTCCTGACTAGTAAAAATACATGTGCCAATTCACGGTCTATCAGTTCCTGATGAACGTTGGTGTATGGAATCACCCCCAATGGCATGAGATCTCCCATTATTACATCGATTCCAATCTCTTCCTTCACTTCCCTGATTCCATCCTCCACTGTCTCTGTAGCCAAAATATGCCCAGCTGCTGTAATATCCAGTAGATTCGGATAATCCTTCTTTTGTTTGCTTCTGAGCTGGAAGTAGATGTATTCTACCCCCTCTTCCCTACTGACAAGCCAAAAATGAAAAGTTTCATGCCAATAGCCTTTTTTATGTACTTCTTCTCTGGTCGCTACACCAACATACTTTCCACTTTCATCAAATACCTTCAGTTTTTCCGACTCCATCCTCCATGCCTCCGTTCCTATCCTTCTCTTTATTGGTCGAGCAGGTAAACCTTGCTCGACCTATGAAATGCTCACCTTTAAAAACTTCCTTTTCCCTACCTGAATGATAAAGTCCTTCTCGAAACCTACAAGAAGATCAACCTCCATCACCTTTTCTCCATTGATTCTTATCCCACCATTCTGTATCATGCGGCGAGCCTCACTTTTAGAGCTTTGCAATTCCAATTGAACTAGCAAATCTATTATTGGTATTGACTTCTCAGCTTTCCATATGATCTCAGGTGTATCTTCAGGTATTGCTCCGCGTTGGAAAACAGTCTTAAAATGCTCTTCAGCAAGCTTTGCCGTTTCTTCATCATGGTACATTCGCACAATGACTTTTCCAAGATGCATCTTCGCATCCCTTGGATGTAAGTCTCCTTTTTCCAGCTTCACGGCTATTTCAGTCTTTTCTTCTTGCGGCAGATCTGTTATCAGATTGAAGTACTTCATTGTTAACTCGTCGGGAATGCTCATGATTTTCCCCAACATCTCGTTAGGCTCTTCATCAACACCGATGTAATTATTCTTGGACTTAGACATTTTCTCCACTCCATCCAAGCCTTCCAATAAAGGCAGCATGATGACAACCTGCTTTTCTTTCTCGAAATGCTCCTGAAGGTGTCTGCCCATCAGCACATTGAAATGCTGGTCCGTACCGCCAAGCTCCACATCACTTTCCAGTTCAACAGAATCATAGCCTTGCATCAGCGGGTAGAAAAACTCATGAAGGGAAATCGGCTTACCTGTCGCCAATCTTTCGGAAAAATCATTCCTCTCCAACAATCGTGCAACTGTTATACTTGCAGATAAGTTTATCGTATCCTCAAGGCCTAATTTGGAGAGCCAGCTTGAATTGTAGTATAGTTCCACTTTCTCCATATCCAGTACCTTGCTGAATTGTTCAAAGTATGTTTTTGCATTGTGCTTTACTTCTTCGTTAGTCAATTGCTTCCTTGCAGTTGATTTGCCGGTAGGGTCGCCGATCTTCCCGGTGAAATCGCCAATGATCAACTGAATGATGTGGCCATTCTCCTGAAACTGCTTCAGCTTATTCAGCACAACCGTATGCCCCAAATGTACGTCTGGAGCAGATGGGTCCAAACCGAGCTTAATTTTAAGCGGACGCCCTGTCATAAGTGACTTTCCGATTTTCTCCTTCATTTCATGTTCCGGTATAATTTGCGATACCCCACTTTGGTATATCGTGAATTGCCTCTCCATTTCTATTTGTTGCTCTTTCGACAGCTTATTTTTCACAGTCCCCATCAACAATTCCTCCAACTATATAAAATAAAAAAACCACGCCCCTAAGAAAGGGACGTGGTTTACGCGGTACCACCCTTTGTTGAAGATTTCTCTTCCACTCAAACGAATAACGGTTCGGCCGTCTTCTGCTACTCTTATGTTCACAAAAGAAGTTCAAGGAGGTAATTCGCCATTATCTTTGTACTGATTTCCACCTACCATCAGCTCTCTCTAACAGGGAGATAATATACTACTGGATTCCTATCAAAACTTATTATTTAATTTTTATTTATTCTAATGGATATTCCAGATAAATACAACAATAAATTTTTGATTATTCTGCTCCATTCTTTTCGATTTTCCCTTCCCCCCAAGCGCACATGGCGTCGAGGATCGAACGAATTGACCAGCCATACTCTCTGGTAAGGAGTAGACTACCTTCGGCGGTACCTGATCAAATACGGTACGGTTGGTCACTCCATCGCTTTCAAGTTCTCTGAATTGCTGTGTCAGCATTTATTGTGTAATTCCGGGCATCAATTTTTTAATTCGCTTGTTCTCTTTTCGCCCTTGATCAAATGGCACATGACGACGACCTTCCATTTTCCTCCTATCACATCCAATGTCGCTTCTACCGGTATATTATAAGCCATCCAATAATCCTCCTCCTTTACAGCAGGGTACTTGCAGGTACCTACCGTACTTAAAAGTGCGTACTTCTGTTTTGCACTTTATGATCTCTGTATGTAATGACATTTTAATCCCCCCTTTAAGACGTAAAACTATCTTCCAGAAATACTGCCCGATTCCTTAATTGCAATTATTTCAAAACGAGTTAATAAACTCTATCTTTTTTCGATAATTAAAAAGACACTTACCCCTTTATAGATAAGTGCAATTTTAGCAGCGCCCTTTTGCTGAAGACCGTTCTGCACATCTATTCTTTCTGTATAACTAAGAAAACAATCCTATCTTGCGTAGTTCTCCTTCATTAAATTAAAAATAGAAGCTTTACATAAAGAAATTAATACAATTAATCCATAGCTATTCACTACAAATAGAGCGTCTCATCCAATTTCTGAATCTTTGAGCGGGAAATTAAATATACATTGCCAAAAATGTCGATTTTGTCTCCCTTTGTACGTACAGCGCAATCTTTGTTCGACGCATAAATATTCATTTCTTCCGATAAGGGAGACAGTTCACTTTGAACCAGCGCAATGTTATTTTCAAGATCAAAGTGAGACAGGACGGAAAAATCGTCAAGGCCGATTCCGTCGTAAACAGAGCTAATTTCATCTCCAAAGTTTTTTGAGCATAACCATTTAGCGGACATATTGATCGCACCAGCGCTTGCTCCCATAACAACGGCTCTGCTTTTTTTAATCAAATCCGACAATTCATATTCCATCAAAAAATCTTTTTGTTTAAGAATACTTCCACCCAACAAGAAAATGACTGAAGCATTTTGAATTAACGTTTGTGCATCTTCCTTCTGTACGCGATAATTAATTAAACGATATTCATCAAACATAATGCCTGCCTGGTCAAGCCATGAACGTTCAGTAGCACCATCATCTTCATAAAAAAATGGATTCGAGCTAATCATAACAAGCGATTTTCTATCAGTTATATCCTCCTGTAAAACCCTGCCCAGATTCTCTGGAAAAAAGTTGCTAAACCAACCTAAATAATAGTGAATTTTCATAAGTATCCCCAGTCATTACTCATTCTCTTTTCTTGTTACTAACACAATATTCTCAATATGGCCCGATTTAATTGTTTGGACTCAAGCGTTTATTAAGTAATTGCGCCAGATTGTTAAAGATGAATTATTGAAAAATTATCTAAGAATAATTGGAACCCATAATTCATGACGCGGTTTATGCCCTGATCCATAATAACATTCAATACAAGGTAAATTAGCAAGTTCATATCCTGATGTAGGAACCCATTCAGAATATAAACGTTTCCATGCCTCAACAATATTTGGGAAAACAGCCCATGTACTTGGCGGAATATTTAAAGTTTGCATTTCTTCAGGAAACTCACCATCATACCGTACTCCCATAAAATAATCAAATTCTTCATCAGTGATGGCTGCCTCATTTCCACATACACCTAAAATTCCTTCTAGTGAGCATTTCGGATTCTCCCACGACATATCTATTAATTCCTGCATAAATCCTTCATTTTTCGCTTTGCTCCAAAGTGTTGGAATACTTTTAAAGGCTCTGTTTGTTTTTACTGGTTTACTCTTACCAACAATTCTTATTTCAAATTCTAATTTTTCAATTCTATACTCCATTTCAGTGTCTCCCTTTATTGATAATTGAAAGGAAATTTTCGGAAAGGCTCTTAATTGTATCCCCTGATGACGACATTCAGATGGTTTTATTCCATGGGTTCTTTGAAAAGCACGGGAAAATGAATCAGCAGATTCGTAACCGTACTTATTTGCAATTTCTAAAATTCGAATATGACTTTTTTGCAATTCGAATGCAGCAAGTGTCAATTTCCTACGCCTAATATATTCCGACAGTGAAATTCCTGTTATAGATGCAAACATTCTAGAAAAGTGAAACTCCGAACAGTAAGCAATCTTTGCTAATTGTTTGTAATCAATTTCATGCTCCAAATTATCCTCTATATAATCTAATACATTATTCATTCTAACAAGCCAGTCCATATAATCCTCCTTTCAATACCAATATTAAAAAAACCGAAAATTTTGGTCCGATATTATTTGCTTAAAAAAGTAGGTTTCACAAAAACAAGTTTAATTTACCTTCTTCAACAATCCTCCCTCTATAAAGAAAGAGATAACTCTTGTTTTCTCACTCATTCTCAATATTTCTATTAGACTTATATCTTTAAGACATTTGAATTATGGGTAGATGTTGAAAGTAAGGGGAATTTTGGGCATTTAGAGAAAAAGAAAGCTAACCTACCCAGCCACTTCAATCCAAAAAATGGTTAACTAGTAAAAGTATGGTCGCACTGGTGGATCTCCACATTTCTCATGGAGGTCAACCCTCCCATTTCTCACAGAGTCTATGCTCTAAAATTCCTTCGTCCAACCTTTCCATGAGGTGGATGTCAGTCATGCTGCCCTACAGGGTCTATGCCCGCACTTTAGTTGTTCTACTGACTAATCCGTGCTTCAAATGTCTATGTCAAAATCTCTAGAAAAAACTATATATTGAACGTTAATAACTTAAGCCGCATTCTGTATTGGAGCCAAGTGAGGTATGTCCCTCAACATTCGTTCTTCACTAAATTCACATTGCTTCGTGCCAATCGCAAATAAGATACGAATAATCTTGTTACATATGGCAATCATGGACTGCATCTTCTTCAAAGGATTACTCTTTCGAGTTGTATAGTAGTGATGTAGAGCCTTAAAAGCTGCATTCTTGGCGACTAACGGCATAGCTACTCGGAAGAGGAGAGCTCTGAGTGCTTTCCTACCTCGTTTCGTTATTTTCGTTAGTCCTTTATGTTTCCCAGAGGTGTTTTCCTTCAAGTTTAGTCCGGCCAATTTAATGATTTGGCGAGGGTGAGAGTAGTTCCCTAGGTCTCCTACTTCCGCATAGAAACCTGCCACTGTCTCCTTGCCAATTCCAGTAATGGCTAACATCTGTGGAACTCCAGGAATATGTTCGAGAAGCTCTTCAATATCAGAGTCTAACTCTTCGAACCTTTCGATTATCAACTCATACTTTTCTAGTAAGGTGCGGAGCTCTAATTTAGCCATTTTTGAACCTTCACGAATGCCAATTGAGTTTTTGGCAGCTCGTTTAAGTTCATGAATTTTACGGAGTCCAACCGCACGTTTTACTGCCTTTCTGAGGTGAATCAGGATCTCTTGATCCGAGATATGTTCCAGCTCATGTGGTAATACATTCAACTTTAATAATTGTAGTGCTGCTTTCCCCTCCCAATCCTTAAAAACGGTTAGGAATTCAGGGAAATAGCGGTCTAACCAGTTGTGAATTTGCCCTTGAAGCACCTGTAGATCAACAGACAAAAGATCACGTATTTTTCTGGCCACACGAAGTTCTGCATACACTCCTTGCGGAATATTTGGTTCAGCGTATCTTCCATCTTTGACTAACTGTGCAATTACTTTGGCATCTTTCACATCATTTTTGGTTGGTGAATTATCATCCAATTCCTTCGACTTTTTTACATGCATTGGATTCACTACGACAAACTTAATCTCTTTTTCTTTTAAGAAATGAGCGAGGTTAAGCCAATAGTGGCCAGTAGGTTCCATGCCTATAATGACCTTCTCCATTTCATTTTCGTTCATTAGCTGCTTGATCCAGTCTAGAAACATCTCGAAATGGGTTTGGGTATTTTCAAAGTGACAAGGTGCTCCAAACTCCAATCCTCTGAAGTCTTGAGCACGTGCCACATGCTTGAACTTCGCAATATCTACACCAATAATTAGTGTTTGAGAAGTGATTTGAGCAATCTTTTCATTTTGGTTATAATTCATCTTGAAGGCCTCCTGGTATATATGATTTTGTCCATTTTGCTGGCCAGCTCAGGACACTCATATCATACCAAGAGGTTATTTTTTATTTCAAACCCCATTTTTCTTCATAACAGGAATGCTGCCCTATTCTTAAGTAAGGAGCGATCCGCTATGCTGCAGTCGTTCCCAGGTTTTAAAAAAAATGAGGCTTAAGAAACTTCTTTTCTAATCATTATTTTAATTGTATTTAAAAATAACTAGATTACATTTTTCACATCTAAATGCTGGAATTTTACTTATTTGAAAAATTGCATCTTTTATTAATACTTCATTTCCAAAATCAGCGATTATTGAATCAGCCGATTCTGACCAACAAATTCTACGAGGAGAAAAAATATATCCCTGCTTCCCTTCATTACTGCATTCAGGACAACTAACAATCTCGTTCATATTTAGTCACTCCACCCTTTCGCATCTCCCTTATTTCTCTAATATTTTCCTGATTGAAGCAACCTCCCTGTTAGCTTCTTGTACAATAGCTCCATTTAATGCCATATTTATTTTTTTCTTTTAGTAAAGTAACTACCCCAATGCTGAACACCAAGATACCAATTAACATCAATGAATGTATAAATCCGTTTAGAAGAGGTACAAAATCTCCTGTTAGATTCTGGTTTCGATACACAATAGTAACTAGGCTGTACCCTAAAGGGGAACTAACCAGTAAAATAATAATCCCAAAAATAAAATATAACATTGCTTGTTTCGTCATCAATCATTCCCCCTATTTTAATTTAATTCTTCTGCTTTATCGCTTAATACCAATTATTTCAAATATCGTCTATTTACTCAATATATATTTTCCATAAAAAAGAAGCTTACCTTGTTACAGATAAGCGTCCTTTAATTGAATAACTAAAATCTGAAATCACTCATAAAATCACTTAATTCTTATTAAACTAGGTGCTTTACTTTAAGTACAATTCTTCACATAAACCAACTATTACTTAAAATTAAATGTTTTATAATCACCAGAATCAGATCAGAATTTTAATATATTTCCATCCGAAGGTATCCCTTCAAAGAAAGCACCTATGCAACCTGTGGTACATCTGTGACCAGATATAAGAACATTTAATTCTTTTTTTCCATGTTGTATTTCAAGTTCTTTCATAAAGCTAAACACTCTTTTTACAAATAGACTTGGTTCTTCAATCCCTTTATACAAATAAGAATCAGGTAATTTACCAGCCATTTTTACTTCTTTAATATGTAATCTGAATCAAAGACATCCAATCTATCATCCAAAACCACTGACTTTCCAGTAACTATTTCTGCTGTTTGTACGGCTCTCTCTTGTGGGGAAGAAAATACAAAATCGAAATCTATATTCTGTAATTTCGCTTTTAAAGCCTTTGCTTGTTCGATTCCGAAATCATTTAATGGTAAACCCATTTTCCTTTGCATCTTACGTTCTTTATTCAAGTCTGTATGTCCATGTCTAATTACATATATCATGTCATATCCCCTTATTAAATAATCCTGCCCTTGAGCAACAGTGGCAGGTCATCATTTAGAAAATTCTGGTAACATCAGCTTACCTGGAACGGAAATCAACGGGCTTTATGATACAGGTACACAAAAAACTTTAGACAACCCCGATTTACCTCGTGTGTGTCTAAATTCTAAATCCACGTTTATACGTGGATTTTTTGATTATATCATCTACTTATCTTTGATTCGATTAATCTATCGAATTAATGTATAATTTGATTATATAGTCGAATTAATTTAAAATATATGCATAAACTAGTAAAACGTTTAGTTGGATGATGGAGGAGGACAGCTTATGAAGAGACCCGTATCGGTGTTTATGATGGATGTAACGGATTCCAGCAGAAATTGGAAAGATGTTTCCTCCTATTTGGAAAAGGTGGAAACTTACATAAAACTCTGGACAAAAGGATTGCCGAATGTCCATGTCAAGCACCGTCTCGGTGATGAAATTGTCTGTATTTTTGACCATTATGCCACTGCTTATACAGTCGCGTTTTATATAGGTCAAATCTGGAAGTTTACGGATCAGCCACCCTACTTCGGCATGTCATTTGGACTTGTGGATGAAGATATTTCGGATATTGATATTGATAAGTGGAATCACCCCCTGATGAAACATGCCAGAATGGCAAATGAGAAAATCAAGCAGTCCACAAATCGGTCACCTATCCTTCTGTTTCCCGATTCGGATGCGATGTCCATCCCATCTGTGGAGATGAGCAATCTTCTGCTTGAATATCAAGGAAAACTGATAGCTGAGCAAACGAAGCTTCAGCGTCTCATTTCGGGACTATTTTCCGTATTGGATGAACAAAAGACGATAGCAAGCCTATTAGGAAAGTCCCCTTCTACCATCTCAAGCCACTACAAGAAAGGAAATTGTGAGATAATACTTAAAACCTTGAATACCATACAAAACACCTTAAACAACCTGGAGGAGACACAATCCGGGACCTATCCGAGTAATATTACGAAAGAGCTGCAAAACACAATAAAGAATCATTTGAAACAGAACTTGGTTATTATTACGAATTAGTAAGGAGCGGAACCATGATTGTTCTTAGCCTCATTCTTGCACACCTTGTAGCTGATTTTTACCTTCAGACGGAAAAGATGGTGTACGATAAAAAGAAGTTCCTTAAGCTCCATCTACTCCATCACACACTAGTCACCATTGTGACACTGTGGATCCTGTATTATTTGCAGGATTTTTCAAATATCATGGCAACCGTACTATTTCCTACCTTGTCGATCGTTATTTTCCATGCGCTGATTGATCTGGCCAAAATGCACCTGCAGGAAAAAGTCATTTTTATGAAGCAAAAAAATGGCTGGAATCTTGCCTTATTCATTACAGATCAAGTATTACACCTGTTTACTATTTTAGCAGTTTGCTATTTCTTCCTTGAGGTGAACCTTTATCACTTGATTGATACGATTTTAGTAAACTTGCATATGAAAGATGGCATGATTGCCGACAAATCATTGATTGGCAGCACTCTCTTTATCATTATAATGTTTATTTTGATTACGTCGGTCACAGGTCACTTTATAAAGATACTACTTGGATCCCTGACCCGTCACCTCTCTCTTTTCGAAGGGAAGTATACACTCCGTGATGTAGAAATAAGCGCCACAAGTCAAAAAAGCTTGTCCGAGGAGTATACATATATGGTAATGAAGCATCAGGACCTTTCCCGTGGCAAAGTGATCGGCTATCTTGAGCGGTTGCTTGTAGTGGCACTCATCCTGATGGGCTCGTTCTCTGCTGTCGGGTTTATCGTTGCTGCAAAATCCTTGACCCGTTTCAAGCAGATGGATGATCGTGACTGGGCGGAGTATTTTCTGCTTGGCACCTTGACCTCCTTCCTCTTTGCAAT
The DNA here is from genome assembly GCF_042800035.1 of Sutcliffiella sp. NPDC057660. NCBI lineage: Bacteria > Bacillati > Bacillota > Bacilli > Caryophanales > Bacillaceae > Sutcliffiella > Sutcliffiella sp. NPDC057660. Next base: position 192,741 of record NZ_JBHVHV010000008.1, on the reverse strand, counting down.
TGTAATTGGAATTATTCTGAAAGTGGTATTTTGGTAAAGCTTTGATAGCTGTAAATATACTCTATGTAACATAAAGCATGGGTTTAAAAGCCCTTCTTATTTTCTCCCATCCCTATCAAATTGCAAAAAAAGGGTGTTTTATCCGGTCAAAGACCCTGTCTCCTTCTATTAATTTACATATGATAGATAATAGAAAGGGGTGATCAATTCGTGAATCGAATTCAAAGCATCTTGAAAAATATCGGAGAAGATTATAAAGAAGAATTAGAAGTGTATGGAGCACTAAGAAAACTTGTAGCAGCCCGATTAATTAATGGCGCTAGAAAAGGTTTAGAGCGTTTGGAAGAGAGACTATAAATTAGTGCCCCTTGCAAGAATATTGTGTCGGATCAGGCATAATGTTCTTTGCTTACATACCGTTCTGATTTATTAATAAATATAACGTTTAAATCTTTTACAAAATAAAAAAGTCCATTCTTTCTTTAATTGAATGAAGAATGGACTTTATTTGTTTTTTATTCTTTTTTAAAGTCGAAAGTACTTCTTACTGTATTTATAGGGCGAACAAAGCTTTCAATCTGCTCTCTTTTCGCTTCAAGGAAGGGAGGAAGGGACAATTTTTCCCCTAGTGTTTCATAAGGCTCATCACCCATGAATCCTGGACCATCTGTCGCAAATTCAAATAATATTTGAGGTGCTATGCGAGCATATAAGGACTCAAAGAAATAACGGTTCACATGACCGGAAGTATGGAATCCAAAACTCTTCAGCCTTTGGTCCCACTCCTCGATAACAGAACGGTCCTCCACCCTGAATGCTGCATGGTGAACTGTACCATAGCCTTGCATTGCCTGAGGGAGATCCTTGTTATGCTCCGCAATTATCTGGGCACCATTTCCACCCTCACCAACTTCAAATAGGTAGGTGGAGCCGCTGTGAGATACTTCTTTAAAAAGCAACGCCTTTTCTAACACTTCTTTAAAGAAATCGAAGTTCGCCACTCTTATTGTTATTGGGCCTAAACCTGTAATTGCATGCTCTAATGGGATCGGCCCTTTTTGCCATGGAGTTCCCGAAGCGACACCTTTATTCTTTTCATCTGAAATCAATTGATATTGCTGATCGTCAAAGTCAACAAAATTCAGCACCTTTTTTCCGAACTGCTCTTCTATGCCTGAATGCTTCACCTTCAAGCGATCAAATCTATTTAACCAATAGTCGAGGGACGCATCTGTTGGTACTCGAAACGCTGTCCGGAATATTTCATTAGTACCATGAGAGCCTTTTTGGATTCCCGGGAAGTCAAAGAATGTCATATCTGTCCCAGGACTCCCTTTATCATCTGCGAAAAAAAGATGATATGTCTGGATGTCATCTTGGTTTACAGTTTTCTTAACGAGTCTCATCCCTAATACATAAGTGAAAAATTCATAGTTCTTTTCAGCACTGCTCGTAATGGCAGTAACATGATGTATGCCTTTTAAACCATTCATTTATATTACCTCCTGTTTTGAGAATTATCTTTGCGAGTGAAAAAATATATCTTGAATTCGAGATAAATATATCAAACCAATTTAATAAAGTCAAACTGATTACCCGAAAAAACTCATGTAAGTTTAAAAAAGCCCAACTTCTCACCAGAGAAATTGGACTAAGCAAATTGAAAATAATTTAAATTACAGTTCAAACTCCCATTCATCCTTCAACAATAGATAAAGGACAAGCAACAAATTCTCTAGCTCCTCGTATCCTTTTTCCCCAACCGTCATCCCGAGCTTAGGAGCTACAATTTCTGCAACCTGTCGGGTCAAGAGTATCCTATCATCAACAGAAAGCTGAAGGAAACGGTTTGTATAGGTTTTCAATAACTTCCAATCTTTTTCGTTGAATCGTTTTAAATCGTACTCGTTCAACGGTAGATTCTCGCGGGAAAGTCCCCGGCTATGGATTTCTTTTTCAATTGCAGTCATCTTCTTTTTCTTCTTCTTCCGTCTCTCATGGACTACTATGGTACCTGTCACAAGATCTCCAAGCCGTTTATGCTTGGTATGGAAGAAAATCATCAACATACCCACCAGATAGTTCATCGGCAGGCTATCAATGATACGCAAGAGGTTGCGTATCAGGCTCGATAAAAGGGTAATGCTGTGACCATTTTCCTGGATTACTCGAATACCCAACATCTTCTTGCCTAGCGTACTTCCGCCTGAAAAATACTCAAATGCAAAGAAATAACCCCATCTGATAATGAAAATTAAAATGATTGCCGCTGCAACAAGGTAGGAAGGCATATTAGCGGAAAAGAAATCCATGAAAGTTCCATTGATCATGAATAACAATCCAATGATGATAAGAATATTGACGATCAACAGGATAATCTGATCAATGATAAACGCGGCTGCGCGGCTTCCAAGACCTGCAGATTGGAATTGTAATGATACATATTCTGGTGTTTTTATGTCCACTTGCTCAGCGTTCAAGGGTATTACCTCATTTCATGGATAAATTTTACCAATAGTGTTTCTATTTATCTATAATATTACTATAATAAAGGTTAATAACAATAAATGACAAGAAGGTGTAAACCTGTATGAATGTAAAACAATTTGTGAAACAGCATCGAGATGTATGGAAAGAACTCGAAGAAATCGTGACAGAACTACATAAGAGTAAAAATATCACCGGAAAAAGAATCAGCAAATTTCATCGTCTATACCGAAAAGCAGCACAGCATCTTTCCTATAGTCAGACCTATTTTCCTAATGAAGAAGTTACACAATATTTGAATGGCCTTGTCTCCAAATCTCATAATCTGCTTTATAAGGATCAGGTTTCGAGCTGGAAACAAACACGTCAATTCTTTGGAGTGAAATTTGTTGGTCTGCTTATTGAGCAATGGAAATTTGTCATGATCGCTATGGCGCTTTTCACAATCGGTTTTCTAGGAAGTTATGCGGCTGTGGCGAATGATGAGCTTCTACTATACTCTGTATTGCCTGCCGGAATGGCCAACAGCTTCGATCCGGACCAGCTTGGTGCAAATGAGGGTCACGTGGATGCACCACTGATGTCAGCTTCCATCATGACCAACAATATTCAGGTAGCTTTCCTTGCTTTTGCAGGTGGAATTACATTTGGTCTCCTTACCGTTTATGTATTGATCTATAACGGGATTATTGTTGGTGCCATTGCAGCCTTATTCTGGCACTATGATAAAACCTATGAGTTCTGGGCATACATCGTACCTCATGGAATGATTGAGCTTACCGCCATTTTCATTGCAGGGGGAGCAGGCCTTCTGATGGGTTACAGGCTATTTGTACCTGGTCCTTATTCCAGAGGTTACCAGTTGAAAGAAAACGCAAAACGATCTGTTCAGCTTTTACTTGGAACGATTCCATTATTCATCATAGCAGGTGTAATTGAAGGGTTCATCACACCTGCAGCCATTTCGTTTGAAGCGAAATACTTTGTAGCGGTCCTTACTGTTGTCGGGCTAATCCTCTATATCGGTATTGCGAAAATGAAACTCCAAAAGCAGGAGCAACTGCTACAATAATCCTCTATTGATCATATCAATGTAATAGGATACTGCGGTTGTTGCTAGCTTTTCTTCCCGGGCCTCCACCATTAGGAGGCCTTGTTTTTCCCATTTTGCTTTTCCATCCTTCTTGATCAGGATCTGCTGTTGTGCGATACTTTTTACCATGGTTTGCTGTGCATATACAGGTGCCTCTTTGCTTCTACTCACCAGCATATCGTCCTCCACTCCAATCATCAGGAACAAGTGCCTTTGTCTCAATCTTTTCAGATAGATCAATGCACTTTCTTCATGAAGGAAAGTCTGAATATCACTGAATAACAGAATGAGACTGCGCTTTTTCTGTACAAGCTGAAGATAATTTAAAATCTCCCCATAATTGGATTCCGCAGCATCCACTTCCAGATTATAGATACCTTGAAGAATGGTTTGAAGATGAGACATGCCTTTTGCTGGTGGAATATAAACTTTCACCTTTTTGGAGAAAGCAAGAGCGGCTACATAATCACCCTTTTGTAAAGCGGCAGCGGTCACAGTCAGGGCAGCCTCGATGGATTTCTCCAATCGGTTCCCATTTTTCAGTTCAGCTCCCATCATTCTTCCGCAATCAATCAATATGGTAATATGTTTCCCATGCTCCGGTTCATATTCATTTGTCATTACTTCCTGCAGCTTAGCAGTCTGACGCCAGTTGATTTTTCGTGGGTCATCCCCTACCACATAGGAGCGGATCTTTGAAAATTCCCCTACACCACTTTTATATTTTCTAATTTTTATACCTTCGTAGTTTAAGAATTTTTGGGCATCCTCCAAAAATTGTTTGGTTTGGGTCATGTCCGGTATCACCTTGATGCTTCCGTTTAAAGAAATGGAGAATTGTTTTTCCCATAGCCCCAATGAACTTCGGTAACGGATGTACATTTTATTAACCTGATAATCGCCACGGACTGGTGCTTTTGTCCAATAAACAAATTTTACAGAAGTCTCTTTACCGATTTTTCCGTATAATGGAAAAGGTCTTTCGAAGGATTGAGGCAGACCGTCTATGATTCTGAATTGCACATCATAGGGGGATGCGTTCTGAATCGTGATCGGTACCTCATAGTTGATGCCCCTCTCCATTTCAGTCGGACATGAGCGTTTCACCAAAAGCTGATTCTTATTGGGGGAAAAAATCAAATCCACCAAGCTGAACAATAGTACCAGGATATTGGCAAGTAGGACAAATGACCATGGCAAATTCCATAATGTCGCTGTTAAAAGGATTCCTGTAAGAATGGCGAATACTATAAGTAATCGATTGGTTGGTACAATCCCCTTATCTCGGAACAGGAATCGACCCCACAAGCTCTTCAATGATCTGGTCAACAGTAGATCCCTCCAATTCCGTATGTGGAGATAGTTGGATACGGTGGCGCAGGGCAGGCTTGGTTACAATCTTTACGTCATCAGGCGTAACATAATCACGGCCACTTAAATATGCAAAGGATTGTGCTGCCTTTCCGATGGAGATTCCGGCACGAGTACTTGCCCCAAAACGGATGGAGTCTGCTTCTCTTGTTTTGCGTACTATCTGCATAATATAATGAAGCACACTCTCGCTGACCGTAATCATTTCAATTTCTCTTCTGATGGATAAAAAGGTTTCCATATCTAAAACTGGCTGAACGTTACTGGCGTCATAGTTTTTTTCAATCACTTGCTTTAATACATTCGTCTCCTCTTCCAAGGTTGGGAAATTAACATGCAATTTAAATAGGAAGCGGTCCTGTTGTGCTTCCGGTAATGGATATGTACCTTCAAATTCAATAGGATTCTGTGTTGCAACAACAAAAAATACATCGGAAAGAGGATAGGTATCCCCCTGGATGGTTACCTGACCCTCTTCCATTGCTTCAAGTAAGGCAGCCTGCGTCTTGGCAGGGGTACGATTTATTTCATCTGCCAACAGAATATTTGTGAAGATCGGACCCTTCAGCGTCTGAAAAGAACCTTCTTTCATATTGTAGATGGTACTTCCTGTAATATCACTCGGCAGTAAGTCCGGTGTAAACTGGATACGTGTAAATGTTCCACCAAGAAAGCTGGCCAGCGTACGTACCATTTGCGTCTTCCCGGTTCCGGGTACTCCCTCCAATAGCACGTGTCCACCTGCAAGAACAGAAGAAAGCAAGAGTTTAAGATTTAAAGATTGTCCCAAGATTCGTTGTTCATATTTTTCAAGTAAGGATGCTAATTCAGGTTTCATCCTTCCTCCACCTCTTTCCTAAGTTGATCCAATTTTTTTGACCAGAGCAAATATTCCTGTTTGGTTATCTTCTCTTTTGCCAATATGTTTGTTAAATCATGTAAAAATATTTTCACACTCTTTGGGTCCATTATTTTAGATTTTCGTTCAAGCTGGTCGGCACGGTCCATCCATTCTTTACTGGATGGAATGCCCCATTTTTCTTGATATGCAAATTTCAGATAGTCCGCCTGGATGGAAAGAGAATCCTGATACCTGTTCCCCTTTATATGCCAGGCTGCAAGAGCCTGCAAATTTTCATCACTGAAACGGACAGTTTCCTCCCTGGACACGAGGATAGGGCCGAATCTTTTTCCGCGATTCCATAATAAGAGAATGGTCCATAACACTCCTTGAATGATGATTACAATAAACCATTGAGGATAAGTGGTCGTGAAAGTGGAACCACTGTTCTCACCATGTATATACTCGTCAATTAACAGCACATTCAGTGCTTGATTATCCTTCTGCAGTAAGTACAACAGAAGTTTCAGGTGCTCCTCTTTCAGGATTGAATCATTTGTGATCCATTCCGGTGTATTGGAAACAACAAGGGAGCCCTGTCCAAAATTCCGTTTCAATGCGACCGTTCCGTGTTCATCATTCAGAAGGACTTCATCTGTTTCTTCATGCTCTATTCGAACGGGTGAAAAGTTTTGTGCTCGATATTCCTTAGAGCTTTCCATGAAAATCTGCCCATCTGATGAAGGGGATTCAGTATAATTGGTGTTAAGACCGAACATCGAGTCCGGGTTGCTCATAAGAAGCAGAATCGTATTACCCTGCTCCATAAATGCAATATACTCATCCATGATTTTCTGGTTTGGGACGGTATATGGCTCCACCATCAAAAGCAGTTGATTTTCCGAGCCTGATAGCTTGCTAGGCGGTTCCTCCCATCTGCCGATTCCACCGATTTCCTTTTGTGCATATGTATAAAAGGCTTTAATACCTGTTGGTGAAGGGGAATGAGAGTCATAGGGCAAATACGTTTTGGTCCCTTTTGAAAGGATAAAGTAGCTGCAAAGCAAAAATAGAATTAATATTGCGGCAAACCAGATCCATCCGCGGTTTTTTGATAGTCCCTGTAGCAATTCTACCTTCCTCCTCCTTCCATTTTAGACATCCTCATTTTCTCGTTCCAACCATTTCAAAGCCTTATCCCGGTAAAGGCTGTACTCTTCTTTTTGAATCTGCTGTTTTCCGTAGGTTGCTCGATCAAACAGAAGGGCAAAGTTGAAAAATAAATCTGCGCTTTCTTTTTTTGCGGATCGGAGCTCTTCGTAATACTCCCAGTTAGTTTTCCAGATTCTAGCTTCTAACCAGCTTTTTTCATGGAAATAGAGAAGAAGTGCGAGAAAAAGATGGCGTGTAGATAAGCTGAAATCACTTAATTCCTCTTGTTTCAATGCATGTTTGAGATGCTGCTGATAACTCCACTCCAATTCATTTGGAGATTGAAAAGGCTGCTGCTTCCCTATGGACCTTCGCTGCCGATACCTTACAGCAAAAAAGATGAATATAATCAGTAATACAGCAATTGCAACCGAAATGACTACGATAAGAATATTACCAGCTACCGAACTTGTCGCCTCCAATGATGGAAAGAACTTGGCCAGCAGATCCGCCAACCAAGCCTTTAGGTCATCCCATAAAACTTGCAAGGTATTTCTATTATCCTCGTAATATATCTGATACTCGTGATGCTTGAGTATCTCCTGTAATTCTTCTCTTGCCTTTTCTTCCTTCATCAATACATCATCACCTGTCTTTCACTAGGACAAAGGTTATTGTCCGACATGGTAGTCGTCAATGAGATCTTTTAGGTCGTCAGCATCGTGGCGACTTTTTAAATCCAAAAACATGACAGCGTATCCGACTGACATGATGAGAGTTGTAAATAAAGTGGCAAGACTGACAATAAGTCCTAACAAGACGCTTCCACCAAGCAGAAGTGCGAATGAAAGTTCTATGGCAAATGTAATGGAGCTGATAATTAAAAAGAAGATAAGGTACAGTCCCATGGACACCCATGTACGTCCCTGGCTCAACTTCCAGCTGCGACTTAAGCCTGGTGAATTACTATCGATGACAACCGAACCGAAATAGAAGCTCCAGCGAGTGGAAAAATACCCTACAAATACTGCTGATCCTATGGATAAAATAATGGTCAAAATAACACCGATTACCGGATCAATTGCAAAGAAAACGAAACTCATTAATACTACTGATAAAATAGTTCCAAATATCAATCCAAAGACGATGATACCGTATAGAATACTGCTGCCGATAATGGCCCAGAAACGGGAGAAACCTTTTTTAATCAATGTGCCAAAAGTAAACTCCTCGTTTTTCCGAACGTGATCAACACCATAAAGAATGGCAGCCTGTGCTACAGGATAAAGAAATAAACTGATCAATCCTACCAGCATGACACCGATATCGGCAGCTATATTGGAACTGAATGCAGGATCACTTGCCTCAAAGCCTGCAGCCATCTGTTCCAACCATCCGTTACCCTCCCCTACTTCTCTGAAAAAGCTGGTGCCAGTTGCTAATTGAACCAGTGCCTGTATCAAATAGACAGGTCCTAAAAGGATAAGTAATATTAAGAAAAAATCTTTGAAGCGGGTTCTGCTTAGGCGAAACGTGACATCCAATATTTGCCCGAACCCTTTTGGTCTGTTTAATTGTTCATTCATCCCTGATTGCCTCCTAAATTTATATTCCATATGTTGTCATATCGACTATTTTACCATTAATCTAGCAAATTTCGAGAAATAATTTGCTTTTTCAATAGATAATTTATGAAAAGAAAAATCCTCTTAAAACAAAAAATCTCTGTCATTGACAGAGATTCAGACTGTAGACAAACTCGAAGTAATTCGAGGTTGTCTACAGTTTTTTGTGTATCTGTATAATAAAGCCCGTTGATTTCTGTTCCAGGCACTGCGCTTATCCTTAGGCGGTCCGTGAGCCTCCTCGACGCTTGCGCGTCTGCGGGGTCTCCCTTGTCCCTTCCTCCCGCAGGAAAAGGAAGGCTGCGGCAGCGATACATCGCACGAAGGAAATGCTTGCATTTTCGCGGAGTCACCGTGCCTTCCACTCCAATCAACTTAGTTTTCTAAACTTTTTGTGGAACGATAACCATGTGTATTTTAAAATAAAAATAGATATGATCTTTCAGCTTATTACTCCAGCTTCCAATATTTCCACTTCAGCTTCCACCTTAACCTCAATGGAAGGATAAAGCTCATCCCATTTTTCTTTTGACCAATTTCTTGAACGATGCTTCACCTGAAATCCAATACCAAGTGGGTCAATTTTCAACCCTTGAAACTTTTTTATCATTTCCTCTCCTTTCTTTTCAATTTCCTCTTCCATACTCCGTTCAATTTGTTTTTTTACTTTCGATGTGATATCGTCCCCTGAATATTCCTGGATAATTGCATTTGTTTTTATTCGTATTGTAATATTTGGATCAGTTTCGATATTTTTTATTTTATATTTTCTCTTTGAATCAATATGATAAACAGATGCAAATTCCCCATCTTCGCCTAATTTGACGCTCATAGAAGCATCTGAAGTGAACTTTTCAATCAAAAACATAAATATATAACCTTCTTCCCCTTCTATCGATCCAACAAATTGATCTTCCTTAAAAAGAGCAACTCCCTTTATGTCGGCTTCTTTGTCGGTTAATTTCAAGTAAGGTAGAAAAGGGTCCCTTCCCTCTTCCCTATAGGCCTTGGTAAAAAGATGCAAATTTGTTTTCGGGAGAATGCCACTTTCAATATTATGCTGGATCAATTTTGAAAGAAACATGCCATTATCTGTTTCCCCGTACTGAATCTTCAGGGAATTCCCGAGGTCTCCTTCTACTACAGCAAGGAACATTTTTGCTCCAGTGGCTGGATCCCTTCTGAACGTATCGATGATATCAAAAATTCCTTTTTCGGCAAGCTCTTTGCTGTATAATGCTACTTCAATCTTCCCGCTTACAAACGGTTTTGGAGATTTTCTATTTAATTTATCTCTTATGATTTTACTAAGCTTCGAGGAAGAGGTGTACGTTCTGTTTTCCACTGTTAAATCAGGCTTATATACGGGGAATACAGCGGTAGCAATTATTGTATCCTCATCCTCACCCAATTCAAATCCCGCTGCACTTGCCAATTGGACATCATCCAATATTTTTTGATTTAGGCAGCCTGATAAAATAAAAGTGATAGTAAACAGCCAATAGCACAAATGCTTCTTCAATTTTTTTCCTCCTTACCTTGGACATAACAAGGTATAGTAGAAAAAGTAAAGGCACAAAGCCAAATTCAGAATAATAGCCGACTTTGGTGGTCCAGCTACTTAGCGTGGCAACCTGTTCCCTTTTCTGAAAAAAACTACTGAGGATGATCATCAACAATACTAAAGCGAACAATGTATACTTTTGATTAGTACCCAGTACCTTTTTCATCCCCCTTGTTGATGCCCAGAATAATAAACAAACATTGGGTAATATAATTAACGCCCAGGAAGCGATTCCAATATACTCAAAACGCTCCACCACAGGCATTTCGACTATTTTCCATAAGGTTAAAGTTGCCCAGTTTTGTTTCACCAATTGCGCCTCACTAAAATAGCTTAATGAAATAATTGTGATAAGCAGATAGGTTAAAAGGGTTAATAATGCCCCCATCTGAGCCCATTTATGTGACGTTTTTGCCTCTTTTATGAAAGGATAATACATCAATAGGGTAGAAAAACCAAGATAACTAAGTGTCATCTCCTTGGAAGCCAGAAACATGTCCTTTAGGTCGTGGTTCCAGATAGGGAAAAGGGCAATGATTTCGGTATATGGAATGGGAAAAAGGAAAGTGAAAATCAAGTATGCCGGTATCACCACCCCAAGAAAACAGATCCCCGCTACTGTTCTAAAGCCTCCTAAGATCGTATAGACGATTAGAACCCCAAGAAGTATAGACAATAATATGTTATTGGCTTCTGGAAACATCCAAACATGTATGACTTCAATATACGAATAGAGAATAGTAAATCCAATACTAAGGAAATAAAACATCCAAATAAGACTAAAAAAACTACCAAGCCATTTTCCAAAAACGAATCTATTTATGTCGATAAGATCCATTTCAGCACGGTTTAATAATTGGAAGATGATCCAAATGACAATATGAACAGCGATTCCCGCACTTATAACAGCTATCCAGGAATCATTTCCTGCTGCAGAAACAAGGCTTTGCTGAAATCCTAAGATCCCGACACCAATTTGAACGGAGTGTACGAGAAAAAACACAAAATATGGAGATACTTGAAAAACTTCAGGAATGCCTTTTTTCATTTGCCATCTTCCTATCAGTAATACTCATCAATGTCTTTCAGCTTCTTTTTCTTGTTTTTCTTATTATCAAATCTGACCGTATCTTCCGACTGAACCTCAATAGGTCGCTTGGATTGCAGTGAAAAAGGTAATCGGATGATTGCATCCCTCATATCTGCAAGACGCAAAGGATTTATTGGTTCTAAGAAAGGCCTCCCTAATGAAGTCAATCGAAGTAAATGTATAAGCAAAAAACAAAAGCATAAGGTAACTCCCAATAAGCCTAAAAAGTGAGCAGAAATGAGAAATGGAAACCGGATCAGTCTTATCGTATTACCCATTTGATAGACCGGTGTTGTAAAAGAGGCTAAAGCAGAGAGTGCCACAATAATAAGCAGAACATTACTTGTCAGGCCAGCCTCCACAGATGCAGTTCCAATTACAATCCCTCCTACGATACCGATTGTTTGACCGACTTTTGTAGGTAGTCTTGCCCCTGCCTCTCTTAATAATTCTATTGCCAGTTCCAGAATGATTGCTTCTAGTATCGGAGGCAGTGGTATCGCATTTCTCGACGTGACCAAGGTACTTACGAGATCTTTTGGAATCAATTCATAGTGATAGGTCAATACGGCTACATAGATAGGTGTCACTAATATGGAGAAAATGACAGCAAAAAGACGAACGACACGGAAAAAGGATGCGATGATCCAATTAAGAAAATAGTCTTCAAATGCAGAAAAGAACTCAAAAAGCGTCGTCGGGCCAATCAGCCCATGCGGCGCACCATCCACAAGAATGACAATTTTACCCTCAGCCAATACAGATGCAACCCGATCTGGCCGTTCTGTGTCAATAAATTGTGGGAATGGAGAGTTGTTATTATCCTGGATTAATTGAGTGATGTAGGAGCTATCATTAATCTGATCGAATGAAATGTCTTCTATTCTTTGAATGACCGTATGTATATTTTCACTATTTGCAACATCCTCCAAGTATAAAACCGCTACTCTAGTTTTGGATAACTTGCCAACAGTAAATTCTTTCACTTCAAGCGTTGGTACAGGCAGCCTTTTTCGAACCAGGTTTAAATTTACATCCAAAGATTCCACAAAAGATTCTTTGGGCCCCACGACACTGAATTCCACTTCCGGCAGGGAAACTTGCCGTCCCTTATTTGCTATGGCAGGTAATAATGCTACAGTAGTTGATTCTTGTGATAAATGAATGCCAACGTAGCCGTACAGGAGCATTTCTTGAACTTCATGCCAATCGTCCGTCATCTTTATGTCATCAATAGGGATAGTCAGAGGCAGGTCTTCCATCTTTTCTACTTCGAATTTATGAAAATATGGAAGTATCTCCTTTTGAATAATATCCTTATCAACCAAAGAGCTGTAATAATAGAGATGAAATGGTGTTTTACATTTCTCATAGAACGAATATACAAAGTCGTCGGATTTCTTGAAGAGTTCTAGTAATTGATCAAAAGTTTTGGTCTCCTCCACCGTCTCAATGGGTTTAGGTTCTGGAGGATCATGATTGATCAGTTTTTTTATAGGTCTTTTTTTCATTACAGTCACCCGTTTATTCTTAAGGATGCATAGGATATTTTTGTTATTATTCCATTAAATTGGATAATAATTCACTTATGAGCTACAAAATGGTGTTCATTTCCAAAAGCGCAAAAAATCCAGCATACAACTATGCTAGACTTTCACTTTTATTTATAGGCTTTGTTAAACAAAAGTGTTGATATATGATAACTAGCTGTTGATTTCCGCACTAGGCTCCACAAACGCTCCGCGGAAATCAACAGTGGTGCTTAACAGAGCATATTTATAAAAAATGCTTCCATACGCGAATAATCAATCTGGGAATAAAAACAATGATGTTCCAGAGGATGGATAAGATTATCGAATCCTTAATTTCCTCAAATAACCATCGTACAAAACTTTTTTGTTTTCTTCTTTTTTTCTCCAATATCCAAACCACCAAATCTTTTAATTTCAATGAATTACTATGTAAGCTTATCTTGTTCTATGTTAGGCATCTTTATAATTCCGCTAGTCCCTTATATGTTATGTAAAAATGGTAGTTGTTTTCTTAATAAGTAAATAAAAGTCCCCTTCATAACGAAGAGGACTTCCCATTACTTATAGAATGCTTTTTCTACGTTATATTTTGCTTCCAGCTCATTGATGAAATATGTTTCATAAATCTCGCGCTCCATCGCATCTTCCACGATGCAGACGTCGATTCGGTATACTTCATCACGGTGGTTCTTTATTGGAGATACGTTATCTTCCAAATGCTTTTTTACGCGCTGACGAAGCTTTCTTGCCTTGCCGACGAAAAGCAGTTCATCATTGATATTAAAGAACATGAAAATCCCGGCTTTATCTCTTGGGATCTGATGTAGGTCAATGAACCCGGAGACAGGTGTGATGATAGGTTCGTCATTTCTTCTTATTTGTTGGCGTTCCGTAATGGACACGCTCGGTTTAGGTATGCTGATATTAATCATGTTTAGTCACGTCCTCTTTTCTTGTAGAGCTAAATGGTACCATATCTTATGTGGAAAAGCTATGAGTTGTTTGAGTCTTTCACCAATGCTCCACCAACATCATAATTCATGGGTTCAAGAACGGTCGGCTGACCTAGGGCGAGTCTTGCCAACTCAGCGCCCATAAAAGGTCCGCTTGTCAATCCTGATGCACCCATCCCATTCGCCACAAGGATCCCCTCATACGAAGGAAGGGCTCCAATAACTGGAAGGAAACCTGGGGTGAAAGGTCGAAATCCTACTCGAGTTTCAATATGGGTGCCATTCTCCAATCCAGGCGCCACATCAAGTGCTTTTCCCAGTATTTCATGTATTCCGCCTGCTGTTACACGAGTGTCAAAGCCCGCGTTATCTTCGTGAGTGGCTCCTATCACTACCCGGCCGTTTTCAAAGGCAAGGATATATTGATTGGTAGGAGGCATTATTACCGGCCATTTTGCAGTATCTGCTTCCTCAAGTTCCAAGTGGACAATCTGTGCTTTTTGGGGAACCACTGCAAATTGAACTCCAAGTGGTTCAATCGTCTTTTTGGACCAGGCACCTCCTGTATCAATTACCATGTCTGCATCATAAAACTGATTCTGATTGACTGTTACTCCTATAACCGTCTTTTCTCTGTGTACAATTTCAGCATGTCCGTTCATTACTTTTACGCCAAGCTTTCTGGAAGCATTTAGCAAAGCGTCTCTTAAAGCCCGCCCGTTCACTCTTGCACCACCACTTACAAAAACTGCCCCATACCCTTCTGCTAAAGGGGGGAAAAGCCTTTTGGCCTCCAAATGTGAAAGAATGGAGATTTCCCCTATCTCTGGCGCGTCCTCTCTTCTCTTTCTGGCTCTATAAGCCATTTTTTCTAGCTTTTCAATTTCTTTATGTAAACTGAGGGCACCAACCCGGCTATAGCCCGTCTCGGTTTCCCCATCCTCTTTAAGCATTTCAATGAGTGTTGGATAGTATCGGGCTCCGTTCCTAACTAGTTCATACCATGCCTTATTTCTCCTCTGCGAAATCCACGGACAGATGATTCCAGCTGCTGCGTCGGTTGCCTGCCCTTTATCAAAGCGGTCTATGAGGGTGACATCCGCTCCAGCTTTCACAAGGTGATAGGCTGTCGAGGCACCCACGACACCTGCGCCAATAACAATAAATTTTCGCATAATTAACACCTTTTCCTTTGCATATGTATACAAAAGCTATTATGCCTCAATTACAGTTGAATTCCTAGTGATGCCTTCAGATAATCAAAAAACAAATAAGCCTAGCAATGGTTGGCTAGGCTTGATTGAACGTTTCTTTTGATTTAGTCGTTATGTCCAAAATTTATATTCTTTCCATAGAATATTTCGTCCATTTCATTTGTAAGCTTTTCCGTAATCTCGTACCTCTCATCATCATTCAGCGATTCTTTGGAAAATCCGAAAAGATAATTATTCAGGTCAAAATCCTTTAGTCGGCACTTGGTGTGAAAGATGTTTTCCTGATATATATTGACATCGATCATATCATAGAGGCTTTTAACATCTTCCGGTATGTAGTTTTGTATCGAATTTATATCATGATCGATAAATAGCTTATTACCGTTGATATCCCGTGTAAACCCACGGACACGGTAATCCATCGTCATGATGTCTGTTTCAAAGGAATGGATGAGATAATTCAGAGCTTTCAGAGGAGAAATCTCTCCACAGGTGGAAACATCAATATCAGCGCGAAATGTACTTATCCCTTCTACTGGGTGGTATTCCGGATAGGTATGAACGGTTATATGGCTTTTGTCCAACTGAACTACAACATTATCAGGAAGCGGTCCTGGAGATTCCTCATACGATTCATTCGGCACTTCCACCACAGGACCTTCCGAAACAAGTACGGTTACACTTGCTCCCTGAGGCACATAATCCTGTTTGGCGACATTTAGCACATGCGCTCCAATCAGGTCGGCAACTGTAGTCAGTATTTTTGTCAAACGGTCGGCATTATACTGCTCATCGATATAATCAATATAGGCCTCCCGCTCTTCCTTTGTTTTCGTATAGCAGATATCATACATGTTGAAACTCAGGGACTTAGTGAGGTTATTGAATTCATGAAGCGTGATTCTCTGCTCTGGTGTGATTTTCAAAGTTTCTTCCCCCTTTTTTCCTAGCACTAAATATGAAGTGCTTATAATTATTTTTATAGTACCCCTTCCTACTAGGAAAAAAACAATTAGTCCAGGGCAAGAAAATCTGCTATCTCATCTTTTCGTTCGATAAAGGCCTTTCTACCCGCTTCAATTAACTCATCCATGTAAGTAATATCATCAAATGGCACCTCACCACCCAGTTCCTTGTTAATGCGGAGATAATTCCCGCCAAGCAGCTGCTTACACTGATAGGTAACGGATTCTGAAGACAACTGCAAAGCGAGGTCCAACAGTTTTGGTGTCACCTTCATGGATGGAATACGAAAAGGAAGCCACTGCTTTACCCCCCAATACTTGTTATCAGAAATAGTAAAATCAATTTTCTGAAGACCTGTACCGATGGATAAAATGTTTATTTCCTCTATACCGAGATTAAAATACTCCAAAGCCTCTGTAATACAAACCATTGATGGATTATTTGCCCATAGTCCACCGTCAATTGATAAATAGTGATTGCCGATATTGTTTGGTGGAAAGTATACGGGTGCGGAACAGGAAGATAAAACTGCGTCCCAAAGTTTGATCGTTAGATCCTTTGAATCTTTATTTCCATAATTGGATCGATGAACAAAAGGTCTTCCATGAGTAACGTCAACAGCAGGTATCAATAAGGGGGTAGATATGTCAGCCAATGTACGTTCACCGAAAGCCTGAGTTAAAAATTTCCTAAGATATTTATCGCTGTAGATGCTCTTAAATAGCCCCACTTTGGCTTGCCTGATAAATATCTTCTCTCCAGAACTTATATAGCTCTCCAGTACTTTTTTCATTTCCATTTTTAAGCAAACTGAAGCTGCAATGACAGATCCTGTGCTTGTACCTGCAACGACATCAAAGAGTTCCGAAACCGGCTTATTATTTTGCTCTTCGATAGCCTGTAGAATAGCCAGGGAGAAAACTCCCCTTATGCCTCCTCCATCAATGCAAAGTATTTTCATTATTTTCACCTTATTTTTTTGTCTTACAAGTTATCTTTTCCTCTTCAACGATACTTATGTGGGATAGATTTGGTCACAGATCTCACTTTGGTGAAGAAGAGTATATTGAGTGCCATGATAAAGATGTAAAAGAAAAAGGAATAGAGGGATGTCCAATTTTTGAATTGAAAAAGATTGAACTGTAAGGATATCAGTTCCAAAGTAGTAAGAATCATTCCCCAGCATAAAGTGTATATAAGCCAATTCGGTTTATATTTCGAGTAAAAGTAGAATGCAATGACAATAGGCGGTGGATATACCAAAGTCTGCAGGACTACATCAAATATTTCTGCATGGGCATAGTCGATTGTATCGTACATATCCAGGGGAGGCTCTGCAAACAGGGATTCGAGTGTTGTAGTAAGAAAAAGATTGAACAAATAAACAGAGAAAACCTCCACTGCCGATAATTGCCTCTCTCTTTTCAGCAAGTAGAAAAGTAGACTGAGTACGAATATGGTAATAACAATGGTATATATTTCGTTCGCATCAAACTGCTTCGGTAAAATTGGATCCATGATGGTTGAAAACATGTTACTCATGTCTGCAACCTTTCTCTCATTAACAATCGGTATAAATACTTCTTTATGACAAAGGTCATGAATATGACAATCAAGGCGAATATAAAATCTATTTGCGGAAACCAATTTTCACCATTTTTTTTAAGGATCCCTGAGAAAAGATAATATTTTTCACTGGCTACAATAAATGCAGCCCAGCCAAGAATACTGAATGAAATAGTTAATTTGTTATTCGATCGTGACATGAATATTATCCCTATTAACAAAACAGGTAAAATGACACCAAAATGCAGCTTTATAGAGATTTTAGCCCATAGATTATCCGTGATGCTTATCCGGTCATATGGAGAAAATAATTTATAAAAGGTATTTTGACATAAGTAGGAAGCCACAAGGAATAACAATACGAGTTGAAAGGCAGTAAACCTTCTTCTGTAGCGGTGTAAAAAGGACAATATGAGGATGGAAACGGCAAAAGTGATGAAAAAAGCTAAAATCATGAGCGTAACTCCCAAGTTATGACATTTCACTTTTAGTATAACAAAGGAGTTACGATTCATACTTTCCTGGAAAATTACTTGCTATTAATAGTGAGACCTCCAATTACATCAGCGTATGCTTCCAAATGCTTGATTGATGAAATATCATGTTCAAACAAGGGAATATGGATGATTTCCTGCTTTTTGAATTTAAGTGTTATCTGCTGCAGATATTGCGCCTCATTATCCCGTCGGTTCTTCATGAAATCACCGTCTGCATGGGAAGGAATGACTTTGTTGACAATGATTGTTGATACGAGGATATCGTTTTTCTCCAAAACAGCTATGGCTTTTTCTGTTTCAATGATGGGCAGCCGCTCTGCGTTGAGAACAAATGTGTATTCCGTGATGGCTGAATCAAGCAGTACATCACGGACTTTTGCAAATTTTTGTTTCCTTGTTTGTAATTTCTCAAATATGGGATCCTCAATTGGTTCACCATCGTTAAGCAATTGGGTGTAATTGTCCTGGATCTTCCTTCTCTTTTCCAACAGTCCGCTTATCCATACATTCATCAGTTCAGGCAGCGTCAACAATCGAATGGTATGCCCTGTTGGGGCTGTGTCAAAGATGATATGGTCGTAGTTATTTAATTCATCGAGTATGATTGAGGTGATTTTATCAAAAAGGGACGCCTCATCTGCACCGGGTGTTGAGCTGGCCAAATCAATCTGACGGTATACCTCATTTAGCATAGTGGCTTTTACTAGTCCTTTAATATTGTTTTTCACTTCAGATATGTATCGTTTTGATTCAGTCTGTGGGTTAATTTCAAGCAAATACAGATGGTCATTTATCCTCAAAGTAGAATCTTTCGGACATACATGAAAGATATCGCCTACATTATGAGCCGGGTCAGTTGAAACCAATAACACCTTTTTATGTTCATTTGACAATTTAAGCGCAATGGCAGAAGCGGTTGTTGATTTTCCCACCCCACCCTTCCC
The DNA here is from genome assembly GCF_042800035.1 of Sutcliffiella sp. NPDC057660. NCBI lineage: Bacteria > Bacillati > Bacillota > Bacilli > Caryophanales > Bacillaceae > Sutcliffiella > Sutcliffiella sp. NPDC057660. Next base: position 173,846 of record NZ_JBHVHV010000008.1, on the reverse strand, counting down.
TCCAACAAACATTATTTTCTTATGTGTACTCTTCATAATTCTCCTCCTAGCAGCATCGAATTCCGTTCAATGGTGACTTTTCCATCCCCATTCGCAAGTGCCAATCATGAAATCGTTCAATGACAAAAGGATAAAGCTCAAGTGTAAAGTAAAACGCAGGGTTTGGGAGGCCCAGCATTTCTGAAAAACATAATAGAGTGAATAGATCTTCTTCATCACGCAGTTCCCTTGCTATTTCCGTACGATGGGGCTGCTGCAATATTTCATCATAGGTAGAAGCCGCTTTTTTTAACAGTTCAAGGATTTCCATATAAAAGCTCCTTTCTGAAATGAAAACGAGGATGATCCATAAAAACGATCATCCTCTTATTCTTTTTACATGGATGGATCGATTGGTGGTGTCTGCTCTTTACTTGTAAATGCCTTGAAGGCCTCAAGAATGATCCAAAATACAAACGCCAGTATTATTCCGCCAAGAATGAACAAGAGCATATTAGCATCAGAATCTCCAAGGCCTGACCATTGGAAAACTACTTGTTTTATCATCGCCCACAAGGTCATCACAAAGATGAAGACCATTGGTACGAAGGTGAAGAAGAAATTTCGTCCCAGCCTTTTTAGCCATATGGATATCAGAAGTAAGCTTATTCCTGCCAACAGTTGATTACTTGTTCCGAATAAAGGCCATAACAGGTAACCACCAGATCCAAAGCCATTCGGCCCCTTGGGAATAAGTACAAGTGCAGCGCTGGACACTACAGCTACAGAGGTAGCAACATGCATATTCGTTAGTGGTTTAAAGTTGTATTCGCTTCCAATTTCAGCGATGATATATCGCATCAATCTAAGAGAAGTATCCAAGCTTGTTGCAGCAAAACTTACTACGATAACAGTAACAATCGTCCGTGCAATGTCTGCTGGGATGAATATTCCCGTAGCAAGCTGGGAGGCTCCATTAATGAAGTTTCCCATTCCACCCAAGCTTGCAGCACCGAAATCGGAATATGCCGCTCTGAAGTCTGCTGCGTTTGCAAACAAGGTAGCTACAGCAATGATGGAAATTATGGCTAAGATCCCTTCCCCCACTGAGCCGAGATAACCAACAAACCTTGCATCAGTCTCTTTGTCCAACTGTTTGGACGTTGTACCGGAAGCAACCAATCCATGGAATCCGGATATGGCTCCACAAGCAATAGTTATAAAGAGCAGCGGAAACCAGGAAACATCACTTACCTCATTTGTCATCGGTGCCGTCAACTCTGGACGTAAAAATACCAAGCCTGCATAAAGCATGATCAGCCCTACGACTAATTGGTGGGAGTTAATGTAATCACGCGGCTGTAAAAGCTTCCAGACGGGTAAAGTGGAAGCAAAATAGCAATAGATAAGGAGAATGGTAATCCATACAAAGAAAGACATGGATACTGCATCCAGACCAAACATGACAGTGTTGTCCGCTCCGCCGAAATAGCGTACAAGATCAATCTGTAAGGCTGGTACTTTACTCGTCAATACAGCTGTACCATACATAATTGCTAATGCAATGATAGACGGAATAAGCATTTTTGCTTTTCTTTTATACACGGCATAACCTATCCAAATTGCAATTGGAATTTCGATAAAGATTGGCAGTACTGATGCAGGAAATTTAATAAAAAGATTGGAAATGACCCATGCAAATACTGCGTTTACCATTAACACAAGAATCAAGATGATAAAAAGAAACAGCATTTTCGCACGCTTTCCAATGAGACGATCAGTAATAGTACCGATCGATTGTCCTTTGTTGCGAACCGATAGGACAAGTGTACCAAAGTCATGAACTCCTGCAGCAAATACAGTGCCAAGAACTACCCATAGGAACGCAGGTCCCCATCCCCAGTACACGGCAATGGCAGGTCCAAGAATCGGTGAAGCTCCTGCCACCGAGGAAAAATGATGCCCCCACAGAACCACTTTCTTTGTTGGTACAAAGTCCACCCCATCCTCATATCGATGGGCAGGTGTAACATAATTCGGATCTAAGCGATAAATCTTTTCTGCGATGAACTTAGAATAATAACGGTAACCCACAGCAAACACAAAAACTCCAATAATCGCCAACCATATGGAATTCACCCATATCCCCCCTTAAATATGTATACAAGAGAATCGTAACCAATCTATGAAAGCGTTGTCAATAATAATTTCAGAAAATTCTCAATTAATAGGAACTGCAGTTAGGATTAGGTACTATTTTCAAAAATATAATTCTTAATTGAGAATGAAGTCTGAAGTTTGGAGAAATTCATATTCTACTAAAATTAATTTACACAAACCATATTTTTAGGCAATAAGGTTTATAACACAGGAAGCTATACTAGGAAAACTCTCTTATGAAAATGATAGAATATTCCTTTTTTTCATATTGTTAATTCTATATAAAGAACTTATAATATGATAGATTCATGAAAAAATTTACTTTTAAGGAGGACTATGGTTGAAGACTAATGGCTTTTCATTATTGTTTGCTATTTTGCTAGTATTTAATATTTTTGCTTCCAGTTCTGTGTTTGCGGAGGGGAATTCGGAAGAACCACCAACGATTGTTGCATTGGGTGATTCCATACCATATGGATATAATTTGACTGGTGATAACTCTGTTCCTTCCAGTTTAGCTTTTCCCAATTTAATTGCTGCTGGATATCCAAATGTCCATAATCTGAGTAAACCTGGATTAACGTCAGATGTCCTTTTGGCTGGTTTGAATGAACAAGTATTAATGACTCTGGAAAGTGCGGATCTTATTACTTTGAATATTGGAAGTAACGATTTACTACAAGCAGTGGAATTTTCAAAGATATTAGCTTCTGGTGTTCCGATTGATGAAGCGAAGAAGTTGGAACTTATGCAAAAAGCTACAGTTGCAGCCCAAAAATTGGGGGATAATTTAGGTGTAATCCTTCAAACAATTCGTCAACAGACGGATGCCCCAATCTTTTTATACAATATTTATAACCCATTTGCTGCAAGTCAAGATCCGTTCGCTGGCTCCATACATATTTTTGGCGAGACGATTTCAAAGACAGTAAATCAAATGGTCATTAATCCAATGCTAGCAATTCCAGAGACCTATATTATAGATTCCTATAGCGCTTTTTCTGGAAATCAAATGAATCTAGTCATTCCCGGTGACATTCACCCTAACCAGGATGGACACAAAGTTCTCGCGGGATTGGCTGATCAACAGTTGGCTATTCTCTATCCTGAAGAAGAAGTCCCATCCTTAGAAGCGGAACTATTCGTTTCTGATGAAGAAGAAACAGAAGGTCCAGTTGAAGTCTTTATCGAAACCAACAAAAATGACTCGGTTACAGCACTCAAGTGGCTGAAAGGATCTGATTTGACAAAGGAAAATTTCATCAGTGAGGGCAATGAAATCAGTTTGGAGACCTTCTCTTTTGAAATTGTGGAAAATGGAACCTATACTGTCTACGTTGAATCCTATGAAGAATTTATCCTTTTGAAGTTCACAATTGAAAATATCAAAGCTCCGCCAGTCGAAGAGGAAGAGCCGCCGGTAGAGGAAGAGGAGCCCCCTGTGGAAGAAGAACAGCCACCGGTTGAAGAAGAAAAGCCTCCTGTAAAAGAAGAACCTAAAGAAGAAAAACCACCAGTTAAAGAGGAAACGAAAAAGCCGTCAAATGGTAATAAGCTTCCGAATACAGCTACAAACTCTTATAACTATCTAGTGATGGGGTCAGGAATGCTTGTGGTAGGTTTTTCTGTAATGCTGACTTCGAGAGTCAGAAGTCGAAAAGTGAATAAATAAAGCAGTAGCCCCCAATTGAAATCAAATGGGGGCTTTTGATTATTCACATCTTCTCAGGTCAGGCCTTCACATTTGCCGAAGACTCATATAGCTCCAACGCTTCCTTGACATTGTAATTCTTCTTGACAATTGCATGAATGGCCTTAATCATTGCTTCGGGCTGCTCGGATTGCCAGATGTTCCGGCCCATATCCACTCCCGCTGCCCCTTGGCACATGGCATTGTAGGTTATTTCCAACGCTTCTTTTATCGTATCGAACTTCGGTCCTCCAGCAATGACAATGGGCACAGGACACTTACTCGTCACCTTTTCAAAATCCTCGCAATAATAGGTTTTAACAATATCGGCTCCCATTTCCGCCGTCACTCTGGAGGCAAGGGCCAAAAATCTGATATCCCTTTTTTCGAGCTCCTTACCCACTGCCGTTATTCCCAGGACAGGAAGACCGTAATCATGTGCTTCACTTACCACATGGGCGAGATTGGTTATCGTCTGTGTTTCGTATTTCGATCCCACAAATACGGATACCCCCACTCCCACCACATTGTGGCGGACTGCCTCTTTCATGGATGTGACGATGGTTTCGTTAGACAGATCATTCAATACAGTTGGTCCGCCTGAAACTCTAAGAACCATCGGCTTTTCGGTATCTTCAGGTATGCATGCAGCTAGTGTACCTCTGGTTAAGTATAGGGAATCCGTATATGGCAGAAGGTCCTTGACAGTTTCCCCCGGCTTTTCGAGACCGGATATCGGCCCAAGAAAATATCCATGATCGATTGCAAGCATAACTGCCCTTCCATTTGGAAGTATTTTATTTAGTCGGTTTTTAAATCCCCATGTCATAACACTTCACTCCTTTTAACATCTATATTTGTGGTTTATCGATGACAACTGAGTCATTCTTTCCTATATGCGGTGATTTGATGAAGACAGCTTTAAAAAGACTGCTTGATTGATTGATAAGATAATGGGAGTCTCCGGGACTGCATTGGATCATATCCCCCGGTTTCGCTTCCACCCTTTCACTATTAATATAGAAATCAATCTTCCCTTCTAAAATGTAAAATATCTCCTCGCACTCCGTATGATAATGATTGGGGAAATCCTGACCAGGCTTCAGTACGACAACCCCGAGATCCACATTCGGGCCCTTTGTCAAATATTTGGGTCCGTTATCACCAAAACGGTACTCAAAATCATTTTCATTCACCTTCTTCATGTCTACCACTCCTTTCGCTCGTCTCTATAAACCTGGTGCCTTCCACATATGTGTTGTTACTCCACTATCAGCAAGCTTCAGCTGTGCTTCATACACCCTCCGCCAATTCCCATAGATTACTGCATATTCTTGATGATTGGCCATCCTTGGCTGGAAGGTTCTCTCCCAAACGACAACTTGATCTACTGCTTCCTTGATAGATGAATAGATTCCTGCTCCAATAGCTGCATATAAAGCTGTACCCAGTGCTGCTGCTTCTTTTATGACAGGCACTTTTACCGGGACACCCAGAACATCCGCAAGAGTCTGGCTCCACAATCTCCCCTTGGAAGCTCCTCCTGCAAATATTACTTCTTCCGGATAGTGACCGGTTACTTCTTCTATAAGCTTCAAGTTTCCTAGAGTGATGAGTGCTGCGTTTTCCTGGAGTGATTTGAACATTTCCATTTTTCCGGTCTTTTGAGGATCGATACTGAGGTTAATAAAGGATGGTGCTGCATGGCGCCAGGATATATAATTCATGACATCGGAGAATATAGGAATGATCCCGTTAGATCCAGCAGGTACAAGCTTGGCTTTCTCTTCCAATATCTCATAAGCATCCCTGCCGGTTATTTTTGCCTCTTCCAATTCCTTCTCGCAAAAGGCATCCCGGAACCAACGCATAACAAGCCCTGGGAAGAATGCGATAGCCTCCAATTGCCATTGTCCACCGACTGCATGACAATTTACTCTAAGCCTGCCTTCTGGATCAAAATAAGGTTTATCCACGTTCACCTCTTGCTGCCAAAATGACCCGCCGGAGACGACCGTTTGGTTTGTCGTAATGGCACCTACGCCCACTGAAGCCATCTGTGCATCTCCTCCACCTGAAACAACCAGTGTTTCCGGGCTTAATCCAGTAAGAGATGCTGCTTCCTTTGTGATTTTCCCAAGTACTGTTCCTGCTTCATGTACCTTTGGAAAGAAAGTATCCTTGATTCCACATCTTGTAGATATTTGTTTTTGCCACTGCCTTTTCTCAAGATCAAAAATTCCACTCGTACAACCATTGGATGGATCCACTTGAAGGACGCCTGACAATCTATAGAGTATCCAATCGTTGATCATCGTTATAGAAGTGGTTGCTTCGTAGATTTCAGGTTTATGCCTTTTTAACCACAACAGGCGCGGGATGGCACCTAGCGCAAAAGTCTGACCCGACTCGGCATACAATTCCATCTCCAACTTTTCATCCAATAATTTCAAGTCATTAACCTCTTCGCAAGCTCTTGCGTCCACATTTGCACATGCCCAGATTTCCTGGCCTTTCCGGTCGTACAAGACAAACCCTTCCCTCATACTTGTCGCACTTAACGCTTTAATTTCTGATGGAAGGATATCTGTTTCCTGCAACACTTCCTTGACGCAATGAATGACCAGGTTCCAATTGTAAACAGTATCAAAGTTCATCGACCCAGGAACATCCTCTTCCGAAAGATGGGTCCATTCTTTTTGCGACACTCCTATTTGTTTTCCATTACGATCAAATAAGACGGCTCTGATACTTCCTGTTCCTGCATCAAAGGCCAATACGTATTCCATGCTATACGTTCACCTCCATATTCATTAAAGCCCTTGCAGTCGTTTCATCTGTTACTAATGTATGAATATAGCCACCCTTTAAAGCTCCATAAATGGCATCAAGCTTTTTCTCCCCTCCGGCAACTGCAAGGACATTGTTCATTTCTTTCAATCTATTGATATTCAATCCTATTAATCTTTTATGGTGTGGAAGGGCAATCACTTTTCCTTCCCGATCATAAAACTGTCCCAATATGTCTCCGACTGCATGTTGCTGCTTGATAAAAGTAAGTTCATTCAGCGTCATTTTCTCTTCCTGGATGATGGTGGCGTCGGGAGATACCCCTCCTATCCCAACCAAAATGTACTTGGATAGAGTGCCAAGCTCCAGAATTTCCTTGATGGAAGGCTCCGACAAGAAGCTTTCCGCCATCTCTTCCGAGGAAGCAAGGAAAGGTGCCGGAATGATGGAAATATGATGGAACTTCTCCATCCCTCTATCGGTGGAACTTCGATTATGGAGATAATAGTTGACCCCACCTGTCAATGTGACGACACATACATTCAAGTTGGGATCCAATGTAAGATAATCGATGGTACGGGAGACCGCTTTTCCCCAACCGAGTCCTATCAAGTCATCCGGCTGGAGCTTATGGTGCAAATATTGTGAAGCTGCCCTTGAAAGACTATCACTTAAATCCTCCATATTCGGTGGTGTCGGGATTATAAAGGCATTTGCCAATGAAAAAGCGTCTTTGAATTCTTTCTCCATGCTTAAACAATTCGTTCCCATCCCTCTTATGTGGAACTGGACAACTCCCTCCATTCTGGCCCGCTCAAGCAGTCTAACCACCTTTGTACGTGAAATCTCCAAAGTTTTAGCAATTTCGTTTTGGGTCAAATTGTCCTTATAGTAATACCATGCAACTTTTATTAGAAGGTTTTCGGTAAACTTATCCTGTATCATCTGCTGTACACTCCTCAACAAATGTGCGCCATGTAAACTTATGTTCGTGCTTTATGACCAATATATCCATCATGAATATATAAAAGAACTGAAAAAAATCTTTCGGAAAAAATAATGAAGTAGATGGAATAAATGATATCTCTGCTGTGTAAATAAATAACAAGCAAGCAAAGACAGTTGAACATATTTTGAGTGCAGCTTTATTTGTTCAATTGAAAGCGTTTAAATTCCATTTTAACCCCGATGAAGGTGGTGAAGGCAATAATGACGGGCAAATCCGATCCACTTTTGAAAGTGGAAGTAATAACTAAAAAATTTTCAGGAAATCAAGTACTAAGTGGAGTTTCTTTGTCCTTGGATCATGGAGAGGTCCATGCCATTGTGGGTGGAAATGGAGCAGGAAAATCCACTTTGATGAAAATAATTACCGGTTTATATAAAGCAGATAGCGGCAGGATTATCGTGAAGGGGAAAACGGTACAATTTTCGTCCACACATGAAGCACATCAACATGGAATATACCTTGTGCCACAGGAACCGCTCATCTTCCCCAATATGACGGTTGAAGAGAACATACTCATAGGTATCCCTGGGAAAAAATCCATATTGCAGAACAAAATCAAAGACCTTACTTCAAAGCTGGGATGGAAGCTGAACCTTCACGAAACAGCTCTGTCTTTATCCATTGCGGAGAAACAGTTGGTGGAGATCATTCGGGGTCTTGTCAGGGAAGCGGATATTTTAATTTTAGACGAACCTACCTCCACTCTTACCTTTGGTGAAATCGACTCCCTTTTTACCACGATCAATCAGTTGAAAAAGGAAGGAATCGGCTTATTCTATATCACGCATCGTTTCAGTGAAATTTTTCGGATGGCAGATAAAATTTCCGTCCTGCGTGATGGTGTCATATCTGGTCAAGGTCTTGTTAAAGAATTTACGTATGAAAGGCTTTTAGCCAGTTTACTCCCTGAAAATACGGAAACTATATCGAATGCGAGCCATTTCGAAAAGTACGCGGAAGGACACAAAGCATCCAGCATATTAGAGGTCACCAACTTGACAGGGCGAGGTTTTGAAGAGGTTTCCCTCTCTCTTTCACCTGGCGAAATATTAGGAATTGCAGGAGTGGTTGGAGCTGGACGGACAGAACTGGCGGAGGCCATTGCTGGAATATCCAATCCTTCAGGCGGTACTATCAACTTTAATAATGAAGAAATCAGTAACATACCCATAAGGAAAAGGATTGATAAAGGATTAATCTATGTACCTGAGGACAGGCATAAACATGGCATCTTCTCTCTCGCTACTATTCAAAGCAATATATCCTCCACCATTCTTCATCGCCTCAGTAAAGTATTTTTGCCATTTCGTACAGAAAGCTCCCTTGCGTCGGATTATGTCTCGAAACTTAAAATAAAAACTACCTCCACTCTTCAAATTTTGGAAGACCTATCCGGTGGAAATCAGCAAAAGGTGGTCCTTTCAAGATGCCTTGCTGCCGATCCCAAATTAATTATATTCGATGAACCTACCCGGGGAATTGATGCCAATGCCAGAAAAGACATCTACCATATTATCCATCTATTGAGTCAGCAGGGGTTGGCGGTTCTTCTCATTTCCTCTGACATCGAGGAAATCGTCAGCCTTAGCGATAGGGTCGTCATCCTCTATGAAGGAAAGCTTGTAAAAACCCTACAAAAAGCAGAGCTTTCACCTGATACGATCGCTGCATATGCATTTGGGGTAAACAGTGAGGTGATTCACAAATGAGCGCACTTTTCTTGCGTTTACTCAAGACCCGTGAGCTTTCCTTAGTCTTACTATTGTTTGCTTACATTCTCTTTGTGAGCAGCATCAATTCAGATTTTTTTTCCAGGGACTCATTCTCCCTGTTAATAAAAGCAAGTGTCATTCTTCTAGTTTTGGCAGTTGGCCAGTCTTTTGTCCTGCTCACCTCTAATATTGATGTATCGGTAGGATCCATCATGGGGTTGTCAGCTGCAGTCTGTGGGGTTCTTTTAACTTCAGGTGTGGGTATTTGGATTGTACTACCTGCAGTTCTCTTAGTCGGTGGTCTTGTTGGATTGGTGAATGGCATCGGGGTATCCTATCTGAAGGTTCCTTCGATCATTATGACTCTTGGGATGCTTGGTGTAATCAGAGGAATCATGCTGATCTATACCAAAGGCATGTGGATTGAAAATATCCCGAACTACTATAAAAAGTTGGCAAATCTAAAGCTCATGGGAATCAACCTCTCTGTCTGGATTGTCCTACTTCTGTTGGTGCTCGCGCATCTCTGGCTTACTAAATCTCGATTTGGCCGATACTTCTTTGCGGTTGGAGATAACAAGGATGGCGCGAGTCTGGTAGGTATTCCTGTACAGAAAGTAACCGTTTTGGCATTCATACTTTCAGGAGTGTCTGCTGCAATAGCCGGTTTGATATTTGTTATGAATATCGGATTTGTTCCCAATCAAACTGGAACAGGCATAGAGCTGCAGGTTATTGCAGCTGCTGTTCTTGGAGGTGTCAGTTTAACCGGTGGGTTAGGAACCGTCCTTGGTGCTGGGCTTGGTGCACTATTTCTGACAACGATTACAAATTCCTTAATCTATTTAAAAATACCTGCATACTGGAACAATGCCATTTTTGGTTTATTGCTTTTATTGATTGTCATTGGCGACTCGAAATTTCAATCCTTCATTAAAAGTCAGAGCTTAAAAAAGCGGGAACACCATAAAAGATTAGCAGACAAATCCATAATCAATGGGGGTGGTGATTCTGAAAAAGAGCTTAATGATCTTACGTAAGTGGGAGGGCATTCTTCTCTTGCTCATAATAGTTGAATGTTTCTTGTTCGGAATGCTCTCTCCCGGTTTCCTGCAATTTAATAATCTTTTATATAGCATGAATGACTTTGCCTATATCGCGCTTGCTGCCATACCATTGACATTTGTCATAATTACTGGTGGCATTGATGTCTCTATCGGATCCATCATGGGTCTCACTTCCATCCTTCTTGGTGTTCTATGGATGAACGGAATCTCCATCTGGATTGCCCTCCTGCTGGCACTTCTTATTGCGGGCATTGCAGGCGGAATAAATGGGAGTTTAGTTGCTTTTTCCAATGTTCAGCCTTTGGTTGTAACATTAGGTGGCATGTTTTTGTTTTCAGGAGTAGGTCTCGTGATCTCTGGTGGATCGAGTGCCTCAGGTTATGAAGGCATCAGCGGTTTTCCTTCCTCCTTTGTGGATATCGCGAACGGTCAATTTCTGAACCTGCCGAATCCGATCTGGCTGATTATCGGAAGCGTTGTATTCTTTGGGATTCTACTCCATTTCACACGTTATGGAAGAAACGTGTTCCTGGTGGGGATCAATATAAAAGCTTCACGGTACAGTGGCATTCCTATCAAATGGACGGTCATGAGTACGTATATGCTATCCGGCCTTGGAGGTGGTATTGGGGGAATCATCTTAACATCCTATTTCAGCTCTGCCAGATCTGATCTTGGTTCTGAAGCGGTCCTGCCTGTAATTACAGCGGTTGTACTGGGAGGAACGAGCATTTTCGGCGGAAAAGGAAGTGTTTTAGGGACAGCGATTGCCTGTATTTTCATCGGAATCATGCAATATGGTCTCCAGATGCTTGGGCTATCGAGTTCATACATCAGTGTTGTGATAGGCACCATCTTGATTATTGCTGTCATTTTGAAATACTCCAATTGGCAGTCACTGAATCTTCTATTCACAAGGATCAATAAAAATAAGCATCTTCTAGATAAGAAATAAGGGGGATATCACATGTCGCGAATTAAATTAGTCGGTATATTCATTATTATTCTAGTTTTAGGCAGCTTCCTGATGGCATGCAACAGTGATGAGAAAAGCAAAGAGGATGTGAAACTTGCCTTCATTCCTAAGCTCACAGGAGTAGGATTCTTCACATCCGGGGGGCAAGGGGCAAAAGAAATGGCTGATTCTCTGGAAGTGGAATTGAAATATGATGGTCCAAGTGAAGCGACTGTAGCAGGCCAGGTTCAATACATCAACAATTTCGTGAATCAGGGTTATGATGCCTTGATGATCTCTTCCGTGTCTGTTGATGGTTTGAGCCAGGCGTTAAAAAGAGCAAAGGATAAAGATGTGAAAATTTTGACATGGGATTCCGATGTAAATCCAGAGGACCGATCCTTCTATATTAACCAAGGAACACCGGAACAACTGGCAGAATTGCTGATTAAAATGACTTCTGACCAGATTGGGGATACAGGAAAAGTGGCGTTCTTCTATTCCAGCCCAACCGTTACCGACCAAAATCAATGGGTAACGAAAGCGAAGGAAATCATTGCAGCAGACTATCCTGGCTGGGAAATTGTGACCACCCAGTTCGGGGAAAATGATGCCCAAAAATCATTATCCGTTGGGGAAAGCATTCTTCAAACCTATCAGGATATAGATGCCATCATCTGTCCTGACGCAACCGCCCTCCCTGCCATGGCTCAGGCAGCAGAGAATCTTGGCAAGGACGGCGAAGTTGTCATCACAGGATTCTCTACACCAAATGTTATGAGAGACTATGTAAAGCGTGATACGGTCAAGCAATTCGGTCTGTGGGACGTGAAAAAGCAAGGTGCTTTAGCAGCTTATGTGGCCTATCTTATGACAGTGGAAGGCAAAGAGCTGAAGGTTGGAGACGAATTTGAAGTTCCGGATATCGGAAAAGTGAAAATTGAGCCTAACTCCATCCAGGGGTATGATTATGAAGCGGAAGATAGCGGAATCATTCTTCTTCCGGAGCGTGTGGTCTTCACGAAAGAAAATATCGATGATTATGATTTCTAAAAATTATAATAGGGACGGTCTGCGAGTAGTTTTCGCGACCGTCCTTTTTTAAAACATTTATCCTTTTTTACTTTTCTAAAATTTCTTCCCATTTATCTTTCTCATTACCCCAATGATCTGATAAAACAGGACCAATTTCAAACTGTACAATACGCTCAAACCATTTCTGTTCATCCTCCACCAGTTCTGAAGAAGTGCAGAAATAGCTATGTCCAATCTGAAAGTTTCCCTTTTTCTTCAGTTTATTCTGTTTCAAATTGCTATTGATCCGTGTCATCAACAGAACAAACTGTTCCAAAAAGGATGTACTAATACCTCTTTTTAAGAGGAAGGATTGGAATTTTTCCGATTCAAAGGCAGGTTCCACCTTTATTGTGGCAAATCTCCTGCGAAGCGTCGGATCCGTTGAAAACTCTGGACTTTGAGTACAGATAATATATACATTTGGGGGGACAAAAAAACTGGTCTCTTTCACATCTTTTGCAAGTGTTACTGCATACCTATGATGCCTTTTATCCGCTTCGATCAATAAAAGGGCCTCCCCTAGTACATTAATGAAGTTTCCACGATGAATATCATCGACAATGAAATAATAGTTATTTTCAGGATTTTCCAATGCCTTTTGGCAAAAACGATAAAAGATGCCTTCTTTGATGATAAAGAGTCCTCTTTTGTTTGGTCTGGCTCCAAGAATAATATCTTCATATTGAACTTCTTTGTGAAGATGGATCAGCACTATTTTACTTTCATCCATACATTTCATGTGAGCATATGCCAATCTTTTTGCAAGAAAGGTCTTTCCCACTCCCGGTGGCCCAAGTAGGATGATATTCTTTTTAGTATGCAGAGCGTCCAGTATGTCTGATGCTCTCTCTTCTGAGATGAATACTTCTTCCAAGAAATCTACCATCGTATAGTTTTGCAAGGCTTTGTTTAATGGTTTTGAAGGTGGTAATGGTTGAATTTTCAGTTCATTATCCATGTCGGCAGTTCTTTCTAGGGTTTCATCTTTTATTTCCAGGATTTCATTCTTTTCTCTCTCCCCGCTTGCAATTGGACGGTAATCCTTTGCAAGCAAATCAAGGAGATAAGTTACAAAATCTTCATATACAGTAATTTTGGTTAAGGTTTTTGTAAAGATAAAACGCCCTTTAACCTCCCAGCTGCCAAGTGCCAACCACTCCATTTTTCTAAATGACGTTAGAAGGATTGACGGGTCATGAAAGCAATAGTGTGAAACGATGATGCCAAGTGCAATTATTTGTTGTGGGCCACTTTTCACAAAGACAAAATCTCCGACTTGCATTTCGTGGCTAAATTGATAATAGACCTGAGCATCCAGTGTGCTAGTTTGTGGGATATTTTTATTAGCCTTCAAGGCTTCTTCCATTTCCTTTTTGCTTTTGTATTGAAGAAAATCTCCTAAACCTTGTTTTTCCAAAGAGAGGATCGATTCTTTTCTTAGTTGCTCCCACTGGATTTTTTCTTTATCCAATGAAAAAATCCAATAGTTTTTTGGTGATGCAGCACTTTTCTTTTGTTCCGTTCCCATGGAATTATTCAAATTAAATTCTTCGTATACAAAATCCAAAAAACATCCAACTTCATAAAGGAGCGGTAAACCAGTTTGACCTCCTACAATATCCTTATATTTTTCCAATAGTCCACTATGGGAAATAGTATATTGATAAGACATGAAATTTTTAGCGAAACTCTCCTCTTCCTCCTCCTTATCATACATTTCTTGAATGAGTTCCATGGTCTTTAAACGGTTAGGAGAAAAACTGCAATATGTTTCTGGAAATATGTGCGAGATAAGATCACATATGGCATTTGCCCCAAACCACTTCAATTTATATCTGTCATTTGTTATCAAAGCCTCCATGCGCTGCTCAAGCGAATCCTCACCAAATATTAGGTACAGTAAACTTGCCCTATACCGCTCAATGGGATTATGGAATAAGGCCATCTCATGGTAATATGGCAATTGAAAGGCAGGTAGAAAATCCTTAAGTTTTTCTATTTCCTCCAATCGTAATGTTTCCAAAAACTCCTTGATGCCGAACTGCTTAAAAAATTGATACCTTTTTTCAACAGAGTGTACGTTTTCGAATTTGTCTCTATTTGTATGCTGGAATAGAAAGAGATATTTATCAATTTGCGGGTGTTGTGATTTGATTTTGATTAGTTGGGGAGAGAGCCATAAGGTATGTAGAAGATCAAATTCCGATTTCGTTAAAGCGTACATTTCTTTATCCTTTATTTTAAAAAGCTCAAGATTCTTTACAACAGGTACTTGACTCAACTCATGAAGAAACAGCACCTTTTCAGTTTCGGCCATTCTCTTTTCTTCGATATGAAATGCTATCTGCCATTTTTCCTCTTCTAAAACTGCTTCTGCAGCAACCTCTCCTAAACCTATGATTGCGCTGTTCCCTTCTTCCCTCTTATCCGATTGAACAAGGAAAATTCTATCCCCTTTGAGTACTTTCATCGCGTGATAGGCTGATTGGATTGGCCACATAGTTGGATTTTCTTTAAACAAGTCAAAATGGGAGGGGCTTCCCTGGAAGATCCAATACGCCATAAAAATCTCTCCTCTATAAATAGTCTCTTCCTATAATTTATTAGCAAGAAAGTAAATCATTCGAGATAATTGAAGTAATTTATTCTTCCAAGCACTGACTTGCTTCAAACTGACTGGATAATGTCGTTTTACTTCAGACTTAGAAGCGGTGCTATGCATGATTATCATAAGATGGAAGAAATAAGTAAAAGTGAGGCTGACCAGACTGTTTCTCTCTTTTGAAAAAACCGAAAAAAAGTTGACTCCATATAGGAATTTTCATTTTTCCATGAGGATAAATTTTGAAGTTTCTAGGCTTACTACGTATTTTTGTAAAATGGCAACGATCACAAACTCCATACTTAAAGTCATTGGAAAGCTTTTCTCCGCAATTCCTGCATTGTTTGGTCAAAGTTTTTACGTCAGTTTTTAATCGTTCATGTACCTCGTCGCTGAAGGTTTCCCGGACGCGCTCCCAATAGGTGGCTTCTGTCCTCCTGTCCAGACGATAAAGAAACAAAAGATGAAGTCCAACCGCCTTATAAGATAGTTCGCCATCCTCCAGGCTTCCTTTTCTCATAAATGGCTCAGGCAGTTCTGTGCCATTTACGATTGCAAACATTGTTTCCTGCCATTGGTTCACCAACACTTGCTCTTTCGTCGAAAATGGGAGATGCAGAAATCCATATAGGTCACCAGCTGAGAGCCGTGCTTCAATTTCAGTATCCTTGATTGTTTCGTATAAAAATTGTTCTTCTGATAGGGATGCCTTTTCCGTACCTTCCGGACTTTCGAATTTCTCCCATAATTCAAAGAATGTGCCAAGTCTTCTGGAATATTTCTGAAACCTCTCCAAAACGGAACTTGTTGGAGCAATTGCAAATGTGTGGACCTCCTGATCCTTTTTCTCAAGAAGCTTCGCCATAGCAGGTATATCATTCGTAAAAGCCACTTTCCCGATATTATAGAGGCCTTTTCTTCCTGCCCTCCCTGCTATCTGTTTCACTTCCTGCGAAGTTAGACGCCTTCTTCTTGTACCATCAAATTTATCATTTTGAAGGAATACAATTCTTCTGATGGGAAGATTCAGTCCCATGCCGATGGCGTCTGTTGCGATGATGACGGTTGTTTCCCCTTTTATGAAGTTTTGCATCTGCTTTTTCCTTGTCTCTGGCGGCATGCTCCCATATATCATGCTGACGGAATAGCCCCTTTGCTGAAGGGATGATGCGGTTTCAAGCACTTTTTTCTGGAAAAGCAAACAAGTGCATCTCCGCTCTTTGCATCGGCCAGAGTGAAAATCCTGGACTCCACTTGAAGTGGGGTATCTCGGCTATACCGGTGCACTTCCACTTCAGCTTCCCCTAGAAGCTGAAGGATCATGTTTTGCATGTTATAGCTGCCGATGATATGTACTTCCTTCGCATTAGCTTTTGTAATGGCCTTATACCAGGAAAACCCGCGGTCTTTGTCTGCAATCATCTGGGCTTCGTCAATCACCACCACTTCATAAAAATCCCTTTCGTGAAACATTTCAACCGTAGAAGAAATATGACTGGCTCCCGGTACGATTTTTTCCTCCTCTCCTGTCTTCAGTGAACATGGAATCCCTCCTGCATTCAGGACGTCATATACTTCGAGAGCGAGAAGACGTAGCGGTGCAAGGTATAAACCACTTTCAGCTTCCTGCATTCTTTTTAGTGCCTGGTATGTTTTCCCTGTATTTGTTTCTCCTACGTGAAGGATATAACGAATGTCCCTGTCTGCCGAAGGGATATATTCCCTGCCGAAAATATCGTCGAGCATTCGTTCTTCCTCTTGTTTTTTCCGTTCGATCTCCGCCAGTTCTGCTGCCTTTCTTTGCTCACGTTCCTGAACGTCCTTTTCATAAATGCTCTGATGAACTGACTTTTCGTAAGGAATAGGCACTAATGCCAACAAATCAGAAACATATTCCTCTTGTATCTCTTCCATATAGCTATGAATGATTAAATGCAGGGCATTTGCCAACATCTTTCTAAGCTTGGATGGATTAACTCTCTCGCCCATTACATCTTCATATCTTTTTAAAATTTCTGTATCCAACTCTTTTAGGACCTTTTCAGGAATAACTCCGAACAGGAAATCCGTTATCCGCTTTTCATATTTAAAATAATACGTTTCATATTCGAAATAGCGTTCCCCGTATTGGTAGGTTTTGTGTATAGCTCCGGTAAGCTCCGTAAAAAAGGAAGCGACTGTGGAATAATCCTCCGGGTTGAAGGGTCCTGCCTCCAATAACAGCTCCTCAAGTTTATACGTATCTACCTCCTCATACTTAACAGCTCCATATAAATCGGTATCAAGTTTATCGGCCACAAAATTCCTTACAATCAGGTAATATTCCTGTTGGCCTTTTTCCACTAATTGATGGGCTTGGAGTTCCAAGGCAGTAACTACTTCTTCCCGCTCAGCCTTTGCACGCTTTTCCCTTATTCTTTGTTCAAAAAGGGATCTTGCCTTCTTATATTGCTGTTCCCAAGCAAGAGAGTTTTCCTTTTCCATGCCTTTTAACCATTCCAGGGCAGCAAAAGGCTGGTATTCACGCATTTCATTACGAAACAGCTGGTTAATGAGCTTTCTGTCTACTCCTTCCACCTCATAGCCACGCTCATTTAAAAAAGCTTTCTTTTCTTTTCTTGCCACGTCATTTGTCACTTTATTCAACCAAACATTTATCCATATTTGTTGAACATAATGGCTACGTTCTTCCAAATACTCCTGAAATGTCGGCAGCTCTTCTTTCGTTTCCAAAAATTGCTGAATGTCTTCCTGAATTTTATATTTTGTCTGATCTACAGCTATAGGATACAAGATATTTAATTGATTCATTGGAAAGTTTCCTTTCTTGCCCAAGTATTTCAGAGACTGCATGTTAGTCTATGTCAAGTTCTTGGATGATATTTTCAATAGGTATGGCAAGTCCGAATCTTTGATTGTTCTTTGTTTTATCTATACTTGCATAGACGACCGCAATCACCTCACCATCCTCATTTATAACGGGACTTCCACTATTGCCGGAATGAATGGGAGCATCCAGAAGTAGGACCGGTTTAGGAAGGCTGCTATGGTATAACCCTGCAGTCTCCCCTTCCATCACAATGAAAGAATGGGCAAGGGGATTTCCGATGATATAGATATGTTTGCCAACCTCTTCCTGATCAGTTGATCTATCTAAATCTAAAGTAGGAAGGCTTTCACCTTCTATTTCCAGGAGGGCAAAATCATATTCCGGGTAGTCAGAGATAACTTCTGCTGAAAAAAGTTGGCCATCAGGGAAAGTAACCATGATCGAATCCATCTCTTCAACAACATGCGAATTTGTAAGGACCTTTCCAGATTGGTCAATGTTGAAACCTGTTCCTTTAATTCCATTCCCATTTATCGAAACGACAGCCTTTTTCCATTCCTCTATCCTAATATCCTTTGATAATTCCTTTGATTTTAATAAAAATTGTATGGACGGGAGATTAAATAGCTTCGGGAATATTCCCCAGACATTAACGGACAACATCAGGATAATGATTAGACTTATAAGTTTAATCATTTTTTTCTTTTTCTTTGATGTTTCTTCTTTTCTTCTGATATCATCCTCATTCACCAAAAAATCTTCTAGAGGGGGTTCCTCATCATCCAGATTTCTCTCTATGTAATCTTCTTCTTCCTCTCTTTTCATCTGGTCACCCTCTCCCACGCTTAAGTGGCTAAGACTCGAACTATGCCAAATACAATATATTAACTATACACTTTTTTTGAAGTTAAATTAAGGAAAAACATTGTTGACAATAAATCAAAAAGCGCATATAATTTATCTTGAAGTTATAAATCTTGAATTAAAGATAATTAATACTGAGGGAAAATGGGAGGAATTATTAATGGCAAAAACAAATTGGAACGTAGACAAAGCACACAGTTCAGTGGATTTTTCTGTAAAACACATGATGTTCGCAACAGTCAAGGGGGCTTTTCAGGAATTTGACGCGACAATTGCGGCGGATCCTACTGATTTAACAACAGCGGATATAGAGTTTACGATAGATGTAGCGAGCATTGATACTCGCAACGGTGACCGCGACGCTCACTTGCGTTCTGCAGACTTCTTTGACGTTGAAAACCACCCGAAAATGACATTCAAATCAACAAACATTGAAAAAACGGATGACAATGAATATAACATTACAGGTGATTTGACGCTTCGCGGTACAACAAAAGCAGAAACCTTTGCTGTTACTTTTGAAGGAACTGGATTAGATCCTTGGGGAAATGAAAAAGCAGGATTTGCTGTTTCAGGCAAACTAAAGCGCAGTGATTATGGTCTAACATGGAATGCACCACTAGAAGCTGGCGGCGTACTTGTTGGTGACCAAATTAAAGTGGAACTTCAACTTCAGGCTGCAAAAGGCTAATTAAAAGAAAAGGGATAGAATAGGCTGCAAAATGCTGCTTATTCTATCCCTTTTTCATATTATTACTCTTTTTCTAAAAGTGTTTTGATTTTTTTTAGATCTTTATTATTGGCTTTTCTCATCATAGGACGTATGGTGGTGTGAGAGGTCGGGGGTAAGTCCCCCTCCTACTCGATTATTCATATCAGATTGCCTTCAACATAATGGTTTCCGCATTCTCCAATTTCTCGATCATTTGTAACCATGCCTCTGGCTTATTTGGTAATACAGTATAGTAACGTTTTAAAAATGCCACAATTAAATCAGCTTCCAATGTTTCCTTGTTAGCAGCCATAGATAAGAAACACAGATCCAGTCCTTCGACAGCCTCTCCATCATTGTTCCATGAAGGATGAACGTAAGTGAAGTCCAACCGCCTATAGCCAAGGTGAGATAATACCTCTCTCCGTACATAAGGGTTCATGGATCTAACCCCACCAAATTCATAGGAGTCCACCTTGTAAGGGTCGTATATTTCCGCAAACATCCCACGGAGATCCTTTCCATTGTTTTTTGCTAATGCATGTAGATCCTGCGCACGATTGTTGGCTAAAAATGCCCCGATTCCAAGTCCGTCTTTCCCGATAATTGTAAAATCGGTCATAGCTACGTTGAAGTCCTCATAATAACGGTATTCTGTAGCTCCAATTACTTGGTTATTTTCCACTGCGACAAATACCCGGATACCTGGGTCCTCCAGCGGTTCCTTCCATAGATCAAAATCCAATACCTCTTCACCAGGAAACACCTGCTGCATTAACTGATGCATCTGTTTAAATAAGGGATCTTCTATACTGGTTATTCTAATGTACTCCATTTTCTCTCTACTCCCAACACTCAAAATTTTTTAAAAGGGTTTTTCCATTCCATGAATGCTCCATAATTGTGGGAATCTTCATCTTCAAGGTAGTTTTCTACAACCCTTACTGGTGAGCGGCCACAACGCAATAGGAAAGTAATGACAGGATCTTTTACTTCTCCCTTTATTACTGCATCCAGATATTGTTGTGCTGACATTTTATCAGCGTGTTTATGATAACCGGGCATTCTACCGCCACCTAGTAAGCGATCCACACCTAGTTGAATCACGACTTCATACATGGAAAGCATGAGCCATTTTCCAAGACCCAGTTTTCGATAGGCTGGACTGACACTGATATCTACAACATATATGGTGTTTCCATCCGGATTATGAGTGCGGATATAGCCATTGTCCGTTATTTCTTCCCATGTATGATCAGGGCTGTCAGGGTCATAATCTACAAGTAGTCCTGTCATTGATCCTGCAATGTTACCATCTATTTCCACACATAATGCTCCTTCTGGAAACAAAGTGATATGATTACGAAGCTGTTCCCTGTTCCACCACAACTCGGATGGGAACGGTGGTGGAAAACTTTCCTGCTGGACGCGAATCAGATTGGAAAAGTCCTTCTCTTCGTAGTTTCGAATAATGGCCTTTACTGGTTTATCTTGATCAAAGACAAAAAACTCTTTTCGATACAACAATATCCCTCCTTATAAAGATAAGGCTAAATTTTTCTTATTATTTTCCCAATCAGGATAAAGGTCGGTACGGCGGTCTCTCCAAGTGGTGACGGAGCCCTCTTCACGAACCTGGTAAAGAAGTTCCAAATCCAGGTCAGCAGTGACAATCATATCCTGATTGATTTCTCCCTCGACCAGTAATCCTTTAGGTGGAAATGGAATATCATTCGGTGTGATGACTGCAGCTTGGCCGTAATTTGCTCTCATGAAATCTACTGACGGGAGTGAACCTACTGTACCAGTTGTGACGACATATACCTGATTTTCGATGGTGCGTGCATGGCTGGAATAGCGAACTCGATGGAATCCATGCTGATCATCCGTACAGGATGGACAGAATATAATATCTGCACCTTTAGCCTTAGCCATTCGGACTATCTCAGGAAACTCTATGTCATAGCAGGTTAACATCGCAATGGTCCCTTTGTCTGTTTCAAACACCTCCAACCCTTCGCCGGGTGACATATTCCATTCTTTTACTTCAGTAGGTGTCATATGGAGTTTTGCTTGTTCTTCTACTCTTCCATCCGGATAAAATAGATGGGCTACATTGTAAAGTTTACCATTTTTTCTAACCACATGGGTACCACCAATGATATGAAGCTCATATTCTGTAGCCAAGTTTATAAATAAATTTCGATAGGATTCCGTAAAACCTGGCAGATCGTCAATGGTTAACGCAATTCCGCTTTCATCACCTATCGACATTAATTGTGTGGTGAAAAATTCAGGAAAAAGGACAAAATCAGCATTATATTCCTGAGCTGTCTTAACATAATGACGCACCTGATCTTCAAATTCCTGAAAGGATCTGATTGTCTTCAATTGATATTGAACCGCTGATACTCTTAATTTCATATTGCATCCCCTCTCTTGCATCATTTATATGATAAATTTCATTTTTTTTTAGTAAGCTATGATGTATCAAATGATATTATTAATTATTATGTATGAATTAACAAGTACGCACATTAAATATACATAGTGTAAAAAAGTATACTTATTGTGTAGTCGGTCCTAATAAACATGGAATCTGGACAAAAACACTATGGTTTCATATGCTATGGTTACTAAATTGATTCAATTTGAAACTCTTACGGTGATTAAATCTGATGCGAGGATATAATATATTGGGTAAAAGTACAATCTTGTACTTTCTATTTTGTCCAAAGGATTGTTACTAATTCTTAAAGAGCTTGAAAGATAATCAAAAGAGGTGGAGTAAATGAAGATTGCAATAATACTTGTAATAATCATTGGAGTTGCATCCCTGTTTGTCACACTTGCTTTGGCAGGAAAGAATGATGAAAACTACAGTGGATCAACCAAAGGAAACATATTCCGCTTAACATGGATATATGTAGGACTTGCAGTGGTGCTTTTAGGAGGAATTGCATTATATTTAAATATATAGGTATGAAGATGAGCAGGGAGATGTACTTGCTGCTTTTTCTTTTTCACTTTGTTCAAGTATAAAAGCCCTCCCTATTGTCAATCTTTGACTTTGGGGAGAGCTTTCTACTGAAACTAATAATTACTCTTGTGAAACTCTAAGTGCTTCATAGAACCGTTTTGTCATTTCGACTGTATAAGTACTTCCCCTCGGTTCCTTCGCTTCGACACCTTCTATCATCATGGCAGTAAGCATGGTAGGGTCCTGCTGGTCATAGGAGACAAACCATCCATTTTCCGTGCCGGTTGTTCCCTGTTCCATTTTTATTTCTGCGGTACCGGTTTTTCCGGCAATTTCCCTACCCGAAATATTCGCTTTCTGAGAGCTGCCTTCTGAGACGATCTTACGTAGACTCGTTTGCAGGAGCTTCGCTTGTTCTTCTGATACTATATTCTCTTTCCAGACCTTTTCCGGTTCTTCCTCCAATAAAAGCGGCTGCATCATGTTTCCGTTGTTGATGACCCCGCCATAGATGCTTGCTAAATGGACGATGTTCAGAAGAAACTCGCCTTGGCCGTATGCAGTATCCGCCAAAAGAATTTCCCGATCTAGCGTTCCGGAATTGGAAATCTGGGATTTTACAGTTGGATAGGTGAATGGAAGAGCTTCACCCACTCCCAATTTTTCCAAGCCTTCCTGGTATTTCTCGGGACCCATCTCTAGCCCGACTTTCGCAAAATAAATGTTATCAGAGAATTTCAAGGCACTTTCCAAATCTACTTTTGTTTCGTTTTCATAGTATCTGACGACTTTGTAATCTCCCCAGGATTCATCCTTTTTCCATTCCTTGGAATTGATATCAAATGCCAGGTTTGGATCCAATGAACCATTTTCCAATCCAATGACGGAGGTTAGCAGTTTCATGGTGGAGCCGGGTGAATATGTATAGGAAAAGCGGTTTACCGTCGGTTGATCAGGGTTGTTTTCAAGTGCTTGCCTCTGTTCAGTAGTCAGACCCAAGACATAATCATTGGGGTTGAATGTAGGCAGGCTGACAAGGCTTCTTACTTTTCCAGTGCTTGGATCGAGCACTGCTGCAGTTCCTTTTTCTTCTTTTAACGTTTCAAAAAGTGTCTGTTGCAGATTGCTATTAATTGTCAATTGAATGGTTTCGCCGTTCTGAGAAGCTGTTTCCACAATATCAACGGTGCTTCCGTCCTCTTTTTCCAAGTAGATTTTCTGCCCATTCTGTGATCTAAGACGTTCTTCTAGCAATTGCTCTAGCCCCCGCTTACCAACTTTGTCACCAGGTGCATACCCTTCAAGCGTTTCCAGATCTTCTGCAGACACTTCCCCGATATAGCCGATCAGGTGTGCAGCTGCTTCTCCGTAAGGGTAAATCCTTTCTTTCACCCTCGTTACGGTTACACCTCCTATCTCATCCGCTTTCCTTACAATTTCTTCATCTTCAAGAAGGAATTTCTTTACGGGCATGTCGTAGTCGGGCTGTGCCCAGCTTAGGGTGTATTGCGATTTGATATATGCTTCATCCATATTGATTATACTTGCCAAAAGGGATAAAGATTTCTCTTCCTCAAATTGACCAGGTACCACCCCCACTTGGAACACTTCTCCATTGTGTGCCATTGGATTTCCCTCACTGTCAAGAATCTCCCCTCTTTCAGCAGTAGTGGAATCTATGCGTACCTTGTCGGTCAATTCGAGGTCCGGCAATATAAAACTCGGGTCCCAATGAACGGTCCAGGAGTCTGCTTCCTCTTCCTTGATAACCTTTTCCATCACAAAATCTTTTTCATACTCGACCTTTCCAGCGAAGGTATCAAAGGAGAGCTTCCCAGGGATGGTAACAGAAGTTTCCTCCTCCCACGCCTGCTCCTTATCCAGAACCTCTATGGTCAGATTATCAATCTCTAAATCTCCGTAGAGCTTCTCATACCTTTCCAAAAAAACGTCATAAGTGAAATTCTCTTTCGTGGAATTAGTTAAATATGTATCATACATTTTTTGATAATCGTTTTCTTTCCACGATCCTATATACTCATCCAACACATCATATGGGCTGACCTTTTTCTCCTCCTGGCAGCCGATTAGCAGTAACACAAAGAACAAGGCAAAAATTACTTTTTTCAAATCCTTTTCCTCCTCAGCAGTATCCCATAAATATCTAATCTAGGAAAATATGTTATATTCTTAGGATACAGGAATTACCACTTTAATTAAAGTCAAAAGAAAAAGCCTAGATAGAATCTAAGCTTTCATGTCCAAAGTATCAACTTTCAATTAAGTTTCCTTCAGCGGGTATTCGATTTGCTTTTAGTATCCGAGCAAAATGAATTAAATTGTAAGCCATCGTTTTCGCATGTTGCATTGTAAAGTCATTTTTATACCCTTCCGCTTCTATATATGAAGCACCAGGTCCTGCCTCACCAACCCAGTATGTATCTACATTTGGCGGGATGGTAAACCCGCAATGGGTAAGGCCGTAGAGTACAGAGCTTGCCGCATGTTTGGCACCATCCTCGTTTCCTGTCACAACCACACCAGCTACCTTATTGTAGTAAATACTTTGACCCTTTTCATTTGTCAGACTGCTTCCTCCGTAAATCCGTTCCATCGCCAGTGTTGTGATGCTGCTTTTTTCCCCTATCCAAAGAGGTGTACCAATCACTAGAATATCGGCTGTTTTGATTTTTTCTAGAATGAAAGGCCATTCATCCCCTTCCCCTTCATCCTCGGATATTCCGAATTTAATATTGTAGTCAGCTAATCTTATTGTTTCGGACTGAACATTCTCCTTTTCAAAATGAGTGATTACTTCGTACATCAAGCTTTCAGTGTTTGAAGTTTCCTCTCTCGTTTTAAGGCTCCCATTCAGTAACAGTGCTTTTAAAGTCATAGCCATCCTCCAATTCATATCGTTTATCTATTTACCTACCCTATTTAATAGATTAATAACGTAAAAGGGGATCCCCCCATGCTTGCTGATCTTAGGCATGGGGGGATCCCTTTAGAAATTATAAATCTTTGTCATTTATCCCATCCAAGTAGACCTCAATTTCCTGGATGACTGAATTGACACAACCATCTTCAAATGGTGAAATTAATTTTGCTTCTCTTACAAGGTCTGTAAACGATTTGCTGCCACCTTGCTTGCATAGATGCAAATAATCTTCCCATGCCGCCTCGTGGTCCTCTTGTGCTTTTTTCCAGAACTGTAATGCACATATTTGAGCCAATGTATAATCGATATAGTAGAAAGGTGATCGATAGATATGACCTTGCTGGTGCCAGAACCCTCCTTCTTCAAGGAATTCATTTCCGTCATAGTCGATATGTGGCAGGTACTTTTTCTCGATATCACGCCAAGCTTTATTGCGTTCCTTTGGAGTTGCATCCGGATTGGCATATACATAGTGCTGGAATTCATCCACAGCCACTCCATAAGGGATAAAAAGTACGGCTTCACTTAGATGAGAAAATTTATACTTGTCGGTATCCTCTTCGAAGAAAAGATCCATCCACGGCCATGCGAAAAATTCCATGCTCATGGAGTGGATTTCACAAGCTTCCAAAGTCGGGAATCCATACTCAGGCACCGCAAATCCTCGGCTCTCAAACACTTGGAAGGCATGGCCGACTTCATGCTTCAAAACACGTACATCTCCCTTTGTACCATTGAAATTGGCGAAAATAAATGGAGACTTGAACTTGCTTATGTACGTACAGTATCCGCCGCCCGCTTTTCCTGTTTTACTCAGCAGGTCCATCAGTTCGTTGTTCAGCATATAGGTATAGAATTCATTCGTTTCAGGGGACATCTCTTTGTACATTTGAATGCCCTGCTTGACTATCCATTCTGCGTCCCCTTTTGGATCGGGGTTTCCGGATTTGAAACTGAAACTATTATCATAGTACTTCAGAGAGTCCACACCAATCCGTTCCTGCTGCTTCTTCATTAGTTTTGTTGCCAAAGGTACGATATATTCTTTTACCTGGTCCCGGAATTTTTCTACCATTTCTGCATTATAGTCCGTTCTGCTAAGACGTGCATAGGCCAGATCGGTAAAAGAATCAAAGCCCAGTTTTTTCGCTATTCTGGTTCTGACCTTCACCAGTCTATCGTACAGCGTATCCAATGTATCGGCATGCTCGCTAAAGAATCCGTATTTAGCTTCATTTGATTTTTTACGGACTTGCCTGTCTTTTGATTGAAGATATGGGGCAAGCTGAGATAGGTTTCTCTCTTTATCTTCGATTTTGATTTTTGCTGATGCAAGTAATTTTACATACTCACTCACCAGCTTATTTTCTTCCTGAAGGTCCTCAAGGACTTCCGGTGAAAAAGTTTTCAATTCACTGTCTGCAAGTGAAAACAGCTGACTCCCCCATTTTTCCTCAAGCTCGGTCCGATACCTGGATGTGGTAAGCGCTTCGTAATATTTTGTAACCAGACCTTTATAGGAAGGACCTGCTACATCAAAATAAGTTTTCTCTTCTTGATAATATTCATCAGTTGTATCAACGGTGTGGCGGATTTGAACAAGCTGTCTCATAGATTCAAACTCTGAGCGCAACACATTAATTTCCGCCATCACCTGATCCTGCACCTCGAAGGATTCAGCCGACTGAAATTTCTCCAAAAGTTCATTAAAGTCTTTTTCAAGCACTGCCATATTTGGTCGTTGATACTGATATTCATGGAATTGCACGGAAAAACTCCCCCTTTTATCGCTGTTTCTCTAATTATTTCGACAAAAGGTGCAGATAACCCTTCCGATTTCTCGAATTAATTTCGAAAAGCGAAACAAAAGCGGTATGTGGGTGGGACTTATTCATGTCTAGTGAAGGGTGAAGAAGTCTAAAACCCAGGTGTAAGATTTAGAGACTACGATCCCTTGTAATTACAACCGATCGTGGTTTCAAAGTGGGGTTTTGAGACCGCCATTCCCTTCATTCTACCCAATCGTGGAATCAAAGTGGGGTTTTGAGACCGCCATTCCCTTCATTCTCCCCAATCGTGGACTCATAGTGGGGTTTTGAGACCGCCATTCCCTTCATTCTCCCCAATCGTGGACTCATAGTGGGGTTTTGAGACCGCCATTCCCTTCATTCTACCCGATCGTGGTCTCAAAGTGGGGTTTTGAGACCGCCATTCCCTTCATTCTACCCGATCGTGGTCTCAAAGTGGGGTTTTGAGACCGCCATTCCCCGCGATTCTACCCGATCGTGGTCTCAAAGTGGGGTTTTGGTCATAATAAGGGCGATAATAACAAAACCCAACAAAAAAGAGTGGCTCATGAAAACGCCACTCTTCTCATCAATTTTTTTACTTATTCCAAACCTCAGCAAGAATTTCAAAAGATCGTAACCGAGCCTGGTGATCGTAGACACTTGTATTGACAATTATCTCGTCGGCTTGTGTTTCCTCCAGGATTTTCATTAATTTATTCCTTACCGATTCACCGCTGCCTGTAACAGTATATCGCAGCTGCTGCTGGACAATCTGCTGTTCATACGGACTCCATAAAGTGTTGATATCTTCTACAGGAGCATTCATTTTACCGGGATTTCCACGGATCAGATTCAAAAATTGCTGTTGAAGTGAGGTTGCAAGAAATTCGGCTTCCTCATCGCTTTCCGCAGCTATCACGTTAACACCAATCATGGCGTATGGCTGGTTAAGCGCATCGGATGGCTTGAAACGGCTGCGATACAGCTCCAAAGCCGGTAATGTATAATCCGGTGCAAAATGGCTGGCAAATGCAAATGGCAAACCAAGTTCAGCCGACAGTTTCGCACTAAATCCACTGGAGCCTAACAGCCATATAGGGATATTCAACCCTTCACCAGGCACTGCCCTAACTTTGGTTGTACCGTCAGGATGGAAATATGAACGCAGTTCCGCGAGCTGCTGAGGGAAATGCTCTCCACCACTGTTTCTGTCTCTTCGAAGGGCAGCCGCGGTAAGCTGGTCGCTACCGGGTGCTCTTCCTAAGCCTAAATCTATACGGCCTGGATAGAGGGTTTCCAAAGTTCCGAATTGCTCTGCGATAATAAGGGGTGCGTGGTTCGGCAGCATGATCCCTCCAGAACCTACGCGTATCGTCGTTGTTGCACCAGCAATATGGCCAATTACAACGGATGTAGCTGAGCTGGCAATTCCAGTCATATTATGGTGCTCAGCCAGCCAGAATCTTTTATATCCCAGCTTTTCTGCATATCTTGCAAGCTCCACGCTATTTTGGAAGGATTGTCCTGCGTCGCTTCCTTCCACTATTGGAGCTAAATCCAGTACGGATAGCGGAATCGTATTGGATGGTTGTAGATTGTCATTCATAGTAGAACAAACTCCTTTCCTACTTCACTTTTTTATCTTAGAAAATTCATCTTTAATTCTATTTAATAGTTCCGGCTCTGTAAGGATTTGCAAAGCTGTAAGGGCCATCGCTTTTGCCCCGAGTATCATCGCCTCTTTACCTTGCTCGCTTAACGCAGCATCCCGGAATTCCACCGTGTGGCAACTGAAAAACTCGTTACAGATTTTGATATATGGATGAATGGAAGGGACAACAAGGCTGACATTCCCCATATCCAATGAACCTGATCCATCTCTTGATTCTATTATATCGTTAGCGGATACTCCCAAATCAATGAGTGAGGATGTAAAAGCATCTGAGAGGGATTCATTTGTCACCATGTTGTCATACGACAGTTCATAGTTGGACATTTTCATCGTTGCCCCAGTCATAAGCGAGGCACCTTCAGCTATAGCTTTTATCTTTTTTACCAATTCATTGACGTAGCTCCTGGTGTGGGCTCGGACATAGAACTGTGCGACCGCATAATCAGGAACTACATTAGCCGCTTTACCGCCTTCTGGAATAATACCGTGAATCCTCGTATCTGAAGTGACATGCTGTCTTAAGGCATTGATACCATTAAAGGTTTGAATGACTGCATCCA
This sequence comes from Sutcliffiella sp. NPDC057660, assembly GCF_042800035.1. Classification (NCBI taxonomy): domain Bacteria; kingdom Bacillati; phylum Bacillota; class Bacilli; order Caryophanales; family Bacillaceae; genus Sutcliffiella; species Sutcliffiella sp. NPDC057660. Next base: position 144,456 of record NZ_JBHVHV010000008.1, on the reverse strand, counting down.
AGGCGTTTATCCCTTTTTCAGGGTTCGCAGCTGCATGGGCCGGCTTTCCAAAGAATTCAAACTGTATGGCATCCATTGCCAATGAAGAGCCGCTTTTCACATAGGAATGCAATGGGTGGACCATCATCGCTACGTCAAGGTGATCAAATACCCCCTGTTCCGCCATGGTGACTTTCCCGCCCTTTGTTTCCTCGGCAGGGGTGCCGTACACAACAACTTTCCCTCCGGTTTCCGCTATTATCTTGCTGATCGCAATGCCAGCAGCGATACCCATGGTTCCAATCAGATTATGCCCACATGCATGACCGATCTCAGGTAAGGCGTCATATTCACTCATGATTCCAATTGCCGGCCCTTGTGCTCCGCTATCAAATACTGCCTCAAATGCAGTAGGCAGGTCACATATTCCCATTTTCACCGAAAATCCATGCTCCAACAGTTTATCTGCAAGCAGCTTGGAAGATTTGAATTCTTCATGCCCAAGCTCAGGATTCTCTCCAATCCTGGTGCTTATATCATAAAATTGTTCCCGTAATGCATCTAAAGTATCTATTAGAATCTGTTTCATATGAGGTCCCCTTTGCCGCTTATATGTAAGGAATGATTTAGAAAACATCTTATCATGAACTTATTTTTTCGGATAATAATCTGCTTGCAATAAATAACGACACTTCATTATTTGAAGTACCGATTGTTTATAGGCTTTGTTGAACACCGCTGTTAATTTCCGCACTAGGCGCAACGACCCAAGAGGCGCTTGTGGAGCCGCTGATTCTTCCCCTTTACTTGTTTAATAGCATGTCCAACGGATACTTGAAAAAAATGGCCGGACGATTGACCAACCATTTCAGCACAGCATCTTACTATCTTAAAGCTCCAGCTCCTGCGATAATAAGGATGATGAAAAGAACAACGATCAATGCAAATCCGCCGCCGTATCCGCCTCCACCTGACATGAAATTCCCTCCTCCACATTAACTACTATACACAATATGCATAGGCCTTGTACGTGGTATGGGCAGGCAGGTATATGATGAAAAGAAAAAAGGCACTACATATGTGTAGTACCTATAATCTTAGGATGAGTTATGTTAATTATTCCGCCCAATTTCCATTTCTGAAAAGCGGAACACGTTCGCCATCTTTTGTAATACCGTCAATATCCATTTCCTTTGTACCTATCATGAAGTCGACGTGTGTAATACTTGAATTTGCCCCAGCAGCCTCCAGCTCTTCCTCGCTCATTTCTTTTCCGCCCTCAAGAGCGAATGCGTAGGCATTTCCGATAGCCAAGTGGTGGGAAGCATTTTCATCGAAAAGCGTATTGTAGAATATCAGATTTGTATTGGATATAGGTGAATCATGTGGAACAAGGGCAACTTCACCTAGATAGTGAGAGCCTTCGTCCGTATCCACAAGCTTTTGAAGTGTTTCATACCCTTCTTCCGCCTCGATTCCAACGATGCGGCCATTTTCAAAGGTGAGGGTAAAGTTTTCAATGAGATTTCCGCCATAGTTTAAAGGTTTGGAGCTTCTTACTGTTCCATTCACCCCTGTTTTGAGAGGGGTAGTGAACACTTCTTCGGTTGGCATGTTCGCAATGAATGTATGTCCTTTATCATTAATGCTTTCAGGACCGATCCATTCATGTTTTTCAGGCAGTTCGATTGTAAGATCTGTTCCCTCAGCCTGATAATGCAATGCCTTGAACTTTTGTCCATTAAGGAAATCCACTTTTTGACTCAGCTTGGTTTTATGGTCATTCCAAGCTTTTACAGGGTCCTCCAGGTTGGCTCTGGTTGCATGGAAAATCGCTTCCCATAACTTCTCTTCTTGTTCTTTTTCCTCAAGCTCAGGAAATACCTTTGCAGCCCAGCCCTTGGAGGGCACAGCAACGATGGACCAACTTACTTTATCGGACATCGTGTATTTACGGGACTTTTTTGTTGCTTCTCCGGCTGCCTTTTGAAGATTGGCGATTTTCTGGGAATCGACACCTTTCAAAAGGTCTGGATTAAGGGACGTGATTGCCAACAACGCAGCCCCTTCCTCATAGGCTTTTTCCATCATCTCCGCTTTCCAGGCAGGGAAATATTCAAAAGACTCATCCGGTGCAACGTCATAGCGGATTCTAGTCACCGCTTCGTCGTTCCATTCCACTTGAACAAGCTTTGCTCCTGCTTCGTAAGCTTTCTTTGCCACTAATCTCACATATGGTGCTGCTCCAATGTCAGCGTTTACAATCAAGGTCTGGCCAGGTTGTACGTTCACTCCTACCTTGACTGCCAATTCTGCATACTTTTCCATTGTCTGTTCAAAATTGCTCATTATGTATTCCTCCTATATATCTCTATCTACTATATGGTACTATTTCAAAACAGATAAGCAAAAATCCTGCTTTGGAATATGAATTAATTTGATGCCCTGTCCAAAAAGTATCATTTCAGGAGGTGTTTGTCCAATATATAGAATAAAATTTCATGAAAAAAACCGATGATCCGCTCATCGGTTTTTTGTGATTATTTTACTTTTGCTACACTGCTCACTTTTGGCAACCGCTCGCTGAAGAACATCATTCCATGCTTGAATCCTGCAAGACCGTAGAGCATGGAGCTCCAGTCAATCAAAGTCACCTTAGTTGGGTACCAGCGATTCGGCTGCTCCAGATGCCACCAGGAAATTCGGTGTAATCCATATTTATAGGCTGCACGAAGTTTCGCTTCATCTTCCTTATCCTCATCATTTGTATAGACATCGTATGGAATATGCAAGGAATATTGTGCATACAGGTCATAGATCCCTGCAGGATAAACAGGAAGATATCCCCCTATGATATAGGATGATGCGATATCATGAGGCGCATTGTTGATTTTATCAGCATGGTAACCGTCAAATAGGCCATCATTAGGACCGGCACCATAGCCCCAGATATAGGAAGGTACATCCTCCAGCTCTTTCCATTTGAATCTGTCAGCAAGACATGCATTTTTATAATACTCCAGATAGGTCGGGCTTTCTGCGTATTCTGGTACAAGGAAGTATGGAAATTGCTGCACAAAGGAAGACAAGAATGTCCCAGGGCGGTCATTCAAGACGGAAAGTCCACGAAAATCCTCCTGTGGAAGTTGAGAGATCCTATTTTCAGCAAAATTATTATTCCAAAGGGCTTGAATGTCTTCGTTTTCTGGTTGTCCAAGCATCGCCAGGTACGAAACCATCACATATTCGTTATAGGCAGGAAGTGGTGCGATACCTTCCCCATCTTTCGCGATCATGTTGATGACACCAGTTTCCTTGTCAGCGACAACGATGCTCCAGTCGATGGACTTTAGGAGATTATTTGCCATTTCCAAGATTTCCGGATGTCGATCATGGAAGTGATGTCCTGCGAATAATGCACCAGTAATAAGAAGGGTCGAATCGATTGTCGAGTACTCGGAATTCAGATTCTCCCCTGTTTCCATGTCTACAAAATGTGCATAGAAGCCGGTCTTTTCTTCTCTTGCAACCTGGCATCCTTCAATTTCACCCGAAACCCCACGAAGCGTAACGATCGCTTTTTCTGCAGCCTTTTCGTCCCAGCCTTCCTTATCTGCCACACATAAACTGATCAGTCCTACACCAGTTGCTGCAATGGAACAGCGGAAATCCGGATTTTCATCAAATGAGAAGTAAGCATCGGCGTATAGACCTGTTCGCGGATTGCGGGATGCTTCAAAAAGCAAATAGGAATCCTTATATTGTCGGTCAAAGAATGCCTTCACTTTTGCTGGCAGATTTTTATACATGTCTGTTGTCGTAGTCATTTTTTGTACCCCTTTCCTGGTAACAATAATTCCGTAATTTTGAATATTTCATTGTGTGCATGAGTTTTATGTAAAGTTCAAGTTAATCACCATCTAGTCCGCGGACTAGGATGATGTTATAGTTATCATATATGAAAGCGGATTAAATCGAAATGGACAAAACGTTTTTTTTTGGACGATTCATCAATTTTTTTGAGGGGAATGGCAATATGATCGATATTAGTGGGGTATTTCATGACGTAGAACCAAGTTGGAGCGTAAATAGTGACAGCGGGTGCTCTACCCTGGTTTTTGTGACAGATGGGCTTGTGAACTACTTTGTTGAAGGCAAAAAAATACCATTGCAAAAGGGCGAACTCTTATATATACCGGCAGAGCTTGAACGTTCCTGGAGCAATGCGGCAGACACTACGCATAAGAAATATACGGTAGTCTTTTCAAATGATATTCATTTACCATTATTTTCCGACAATAATGAAGAACTTATTCGTTTCAGGCCAAGAAAGGCTGCCTACTACGAACAGCGGCTCACATTCCTTTATGTGCAATGGCTGAGCCAAAGAAGCTTTTTTAAAGAGATGTCACAAAATATCCTGTCGGAGATTCTTATCCTGATTGCTCAGGAAAAGGAAGAATGGCATACCTCGCCAATTAAGGAAAAAGCGGTGCGGAAAATCCAGGAATATATCCTATATAACTATCGCAGGAATATTACTATCGAGGAACTTGCAGAGCTTGCCGGTGTGACGAGCAATTATGTGACGGTTTTATTCAAAGAGGTGCTCGGGGTCACCCCCATCCAGTATTTACATCAGACAAGAATAAATACGGCATGGAATCTGTTGCATAATACAGGCATGACTGTGCGTGAAGTGTCCGAGTATCTAGGCTATTGCGATCAATCCTATTTTAACAGGATGTTCAAAAAATGGATGGGAATGGCTCCAACACATGTAAGAGTATAAAAAAAGGCAGTGTTCACCCTTGTGGACGAACACTGCCTTTTTCTGTAATTTCACCCGACAGCTGAAGAGGTTTCATTTTTCACTGTCAGGGAGAAAGCCTGCTGAATTTTTCTAGTCAAACTCCCGGGCCTTCCATCGTTAACGTCTTTCCCATCGATGGAAATGACCGGCACCACCTCACTGGTCGTGGAGGTGACAAAAACTTCATCCGCCTCCAAAAGTTCTTGGGTGGTGAATGGATGTTCTTTGAAGGTCCATCCGTTTTCGTGATAGACTTCCAGAAGTTTCTGCCTTGTAATGCCATTCAAAATGAGATTGGTTGCAGGATGGGTGTAGATGGTGCCGTTCTTGATGATAAATACATTGGACGATGTTCCTTCCGTCACCACTCCATCCCTAATTAGTATCGCTTCAAAACAACCTTGCTCATAGGCTTTTTGCTTGATCATGATGTTGTAGAGCAGATTCAGGCTTTTAATATCACAGCGAAGCCAGCGTAGATCCTGTTCGGTTATGGCTGTAACCCCAGTTGATCTTGATTCTGACATTTCCTTGTAAGGTAAAGGGTAAGCTACCAATTTCGATGATATATCCTTTAGATATTGATGCGTCCTTGGTGCCACCCCTCTCGTCACTTGAAGATATAGTCCGCCCTTTTTCATATCATTTTCCTGGATAAGCTTACGGATATCATTTTTTAGATGATCAGACTCGAAATTGATTGAAATTCCTATTTCCTGTGCACTCCGGTATAGCCTTTCGATGTGTTCATCTAAAGTGAAGGGAACACCATCATAGACATTGATGACCTCATAGACACCGTCCCCGAATTGATAGCCTCTGTCTTCCATATCCACCTTCACTGCCGATCTTGCAACGATCTCTCCATCCACAAGAACTTTCATGCGAACCCCTCCGATTTATATTAAGTGTAAAGCGACAGGACAATGATCGCTTCCAAGAATCTGGCAATGAATCTCTGCATCTTTAAGTCTCTTTTCGAGCTGTTTCGAGGCAAGGAAATAGTCAATGCGCCAACCAATATTTCGCTCTCTGACTTTGTTCATATAGGACCACCATGTGTAGCGGTCTTTATGGTCGGGGTAAAAATGGCGGAAGGTGTCGATGAAACCGGTACCTAGCATTCTGGTCATCTTCCCACGTTCTTCCAAAGTGAAACCTGAATTGTTCTGATTGGATTTTGGATTTTTTAAATCTATCTCGGTATGTGCAACATTCAAGTCGCCGCATACAATGACAGGTTTCACCTTATCCAACGTTTGAATATAATCAAGGAACCTATCTTCCCAGTCCAAACGAAAATCCAGGCGAGCAAGATCCCGCTGTGAATTGGGGGTGTAGACAGTCACGAGGTAGAACTCATCATATTCCAGGGTGATAATCCGTCCTTCTGGCTCCCGTTCTTCTGCATTTTCCATATCCAGGCCATATGTAACGTGAAGTGGCATCACTTTTGAAAAAACTGCCGTACCTGAATACCCCTTCTTTAAAGCATAATTCCAAAATTGATGGTACCCCGGCAGGTCAAGATCAATCTGCCCCTCCTGCAGTTTCGTTTCCTGAATACAGAAGATGTCTGCATCCATCTCATGGAAGTATTGCAAAAATCCTTTCTTTACGCATGCTCGTATTCCGTTGACGTTCCAAGATATCAATTTCATGTTGTAGGTGTACTCCTTTATAAACTGTTAAACATATATTCTCTAAATTATAGCAAAAAGAATAGGCCTGGTACAAAACTAAAAAAATCTAACTAAAAGACGAATAATTAAAGTGCCGGTTCTAAATACCGCTATTGATTTCCGTGCAAGACTTCGCTTTCCGCGGGTGACCCGTGAGCCTCCTCGCCTGCGGGGTCTCACATTGGCCACTGCTCACGCAGGACAAGGAAGGCTTCATAAGCCATACATCGCACGCAGAAAATGCTCGCATTTTCAAGGAGTCTTCGTCTTGCACCCCAATCAACCGCTAGTGTAATCTAAAACCTAAACGCATATTTTAATACTTTAAAAAAACCGACCTATTTTCGAAAACTCAAATTTGGTCGGTTTTTACTTAGGCTAAAACACTTTTGTCCCAGCCTCAAGCAGTCTATTTACTTTCAAAGAGGTGAAAGTTCATCCCATAAGGATCCTCGATCATGAGGCTCTTTTCGTTATACTTTTTTGTTATGCTACAGCCTTGATGTAAAAGCGAATCCTTGATGGAATCCACATCCTCTACAGCGAATTCAAAGAAGACCTTCTGTTTTGCATCTTCACATTTCTCCATATAGAAATGGGTACCGTTCAAGGTGAATTGGGTTTCCGTTTCATTCGTCTCTATCAGTTCCATTCCAAGTGTTTGCTCATAAAATTGTCTGGCCTTTTCATAATCCTGTACTTGGATGGCGATATTGTTTGTAAGCTGGAATGGTGTTTTCTCGTTCATTTTTTTACTTGGACGGTATTCTTCATAGCCGGATGGAAGAAGATCAAAGAACGACCAAACAGAACAGAAATCATCACCCGGCCCGAAAAATGTCTTCGCATGATGAAAAATTTTCCCATCTTCATCTCTCGTAAAGACCGATACCCCTGGGTAATTCATTCCTTCAAGTACAAATCCCAGATCCTCCTTAAAGGAGTTTTCTTTTGTAGAAACCATCGGGAAAATCCATCTTCTTTCGGCAGCAAAATTCTCCTGATCTGCAGGGCTGTCAGGGCTCGATACAACAAAGGAAGCCTTTTTGATAATGTGATGATATACACTACTAAAGCCGTCCGCCCACATTGTGCAATAGGAACAGCTTTTCCCCATATTATGTACGACCAGCAGCTCATTCTTGTTCCCAAACAGTTCCAGCAGAGTGACTGGTTTCTGATGAGATGTGACAAAAGTGTAGTTTTCGACCTGTTCGCCTTCGATTCCTTTTCTCAGCTCTGAAAGCTGCCTTTTCTTTTCGATAATCTCCAATTCCAGCTTCTGTATTTCACTCATTACATGTGTTTGACTCATTGCTTGTCCCTCCTTTAAATTATGTATATGGATAAAAATAGTTCTTTAAACTGTGTAGATCTTGCTTTATGATAGGAATAATAAATTTTTGACGAAGGAGTGGGTAGATGAAACTGACAAAATATATCATTATCATTGCTATTTTCATAGCTTCCACCACGTTTCATCTATCCAGTCATCCTTCCCCCAATACAATTCTCTCTTTGGTGAAGGATTCCTTCTTTTTGGACCTGGACAATATGAATGCTGATGAAAGTTCGGATAAAAACCATACTTGGATGAATGACCATCCATTTGCAATTGCCGGATATCAGACGATTGCAACAAATATTACAGGTGCAAAAGAGCAACTGCCTTCCTTTCTCCATCATCTTGTCACAGTATTTCACCAGGGGAACTTTATGGACCAATTCATGAAAGATCTCACCTTTTAACCGACAAATAAAAGGAGGAGTTATCATGATGTGGGTCCGCATTATTGCAATTTGTTTTTTCTCCCTTACTTCCCTCAGTCTATTTGCATTTCAGGGTATCGAGGTTGTCAAGGCATTTACTGAATATTTCCATTCAAAATAAGGATAGGTGGAGAAAGTCGCATTCATTGGTGCGGCTTTTTTCTTGTGCAAAACAAGAAATTATTTTCCGAAAATACAAAATATTTTGTTAGCACTTACATATATTAATACAACTAATACTTATCTTTTATCTACAAAGAAGGAGCGATGTTCATGAGAGATATGCCGAATTTCGGTGAATTTTATCCTAAATCTCTTGTACCAATCAAGAATGACGACCTGCTGATTTTTTTGGAGAAAGTGACAGATATCGAATCATGTGATCATTTCAGTCATTGGTTGATTGCGTTGGAAGGAAAAGAGATGAATCTCGGCGAAGATTTCTACCATTGGCAGATAGTAGTCTTTCCGGCAGAACTGAATGGCGGATTTGATTACAAATATCCATTATATGTCTCCTCATTCTTCCTCTCCATCGATGAAGCACTGGACTACATCACGGAAGTCGAAAAAATTGCGAAAGATGGGCAGTTGTTTACCATCGCAGGGTGACAAAAAAAGAAAAACATCTCTGTTTTTCTTTTTGAAAGTATATGTGAAACAGTGTACAAAGAAAGTGATATACATACCCCTCTCAAAGTGCATCTCCGCTTCGTAAGTCCCTTACGTTACATTTAATTTCCCAATTGATCAGTAAAATTTATTTCTCTTTTTTGATGAAACCTTCCTGTATTACGTTTCGTAAAAATGGGCTCGGTTTCCCTACACTGTAAAGCTGCAATTGATGCATCGCTCTGGTGCAGGCGGTGTAGAAAACTCTCCGCAGGCTCTCATCACCATATACACGCTCCGATGCATCATAAATAATAACTGCATCGAATTCGATGCCCTTGGATAAATACGACGGTACGACAACCACGCCTTGTTCATACGCAATCGAATTGCTTTTTAGGAGTTTAATTTCATCGATGCTGGAAAGAGATTGATATGCATGTAAACTTTCCTCAGCAGATTTGCATATGATCGCAATACTATCAAACCCCAGTCTTCGCAAATCTGCAACTTTGGAGGCGACGCAACCCTGCAGTTCTTCGTGATCGGCTAATTGTTTAAGGGCAGGTGGTTCACCATCTCTTTCAAAAGGAATAATCCCTTCTCCATTCGGAACAAGTCTTCGGGTGAACTCAATGATCGGTTTGGTGGAACGGTAACTCCGAGCAATATTGATTATCTCCGTTTTATCTGGTCCATAAAGGCTGGTAAGTGTGTTGAAATTTACCTCTTCACTGGCATGGGCAAATATTGCCTGGTTAAAGTCGCCGAGCACTGTCATCCTTGCTGCAGGAAACAACCGCTTCAGAAATTCAAATTGAAACGGGGAATAATCTTGAGCTTCATCAACAACTATATGTTTGATCGAGCTGTTCGTCTGAAAACCTTGAATCAGCTCTTTCAATAGGAGAAACGGAGTAGCATCTTCATAAAAAAGTTTATCTTCATTCAGCTTTTCCAATGTAGCCTCGCATATATCAGCCCATTCTACTGGTGTCTCCCCTTCCATCCAAAGCTCGATCTGCAGTTGATCAGCAAAAAGTTGCTTGTATAACCCCTTAAAGTCGATAAAACGAAAAGCTCGGACTCGTTTACGAACCGGCTTCAATTTTTGGTGAACAATCAACCGGGCTAGTGCTTCTGGCTCCATTTCATAGTCGCCAATCGATTCTCTTTCAAAGCCCCGTTTTTCCGCTAAGTACTTATGTGCCTTATGGTAATCATCGTTGCTTAGCAGCTCGATCTCCTCTTGTACCCAAGGCTTTGACCATTCGACCTTTTGGACCTCACTTATTTTCTTGATTAACCAACCCTTCAATTTTTCCAGTCTATTATGGAAACGGAGTGAAGTGTCATGGCTATAGAACCTTACTGATATTTGTTGGCCAGTAATGATTGGTTGCCCTTTGAAGGTAATATCCTTAAATAGCATTCCTGATAATTCCAAGGACTGTCTATATGATTGGATCGCCTCAACGAAACGGGTAGATGCTTTAAAGCGGATACTCGCAAGCCTTGACCTGTACGAAAGAGTATTCACAGCAGTTAAAACGTATTCCAGTTGCTCGTAGGGATTTTCAACTATAAACTCTTTACTCAGACTATGATCCAAGTATTCCTGGAATGTGACCTGCTGCATATTCTCTTCACCAAGCTCTGGAAGTACATTGGACACGTAACTGCTGAACATGGAATTTGGTGAAAAAAGAATGATTTGATCAGCATTCAGGCAATCTCGATATTTGTAGAGCAAATAAGCAATCCTTTGGAGGGCGGCTGACGTCTTGCCACTACCTGCTGCACCATGGACAATGAGCAGCCTCCCTTGGTCATGACGGATGATCTGGTTCTGCTCCTGTTGAATGGTAGCTACTATATTGTGCATCTGCTTGTCTGTACCTTTGCCGAGAACCTTCTGTAAAATCTCGTCTCCAATGGTGAGACTCGTATCGAACATGGACTCTAGGACACCGCCGCGGATAAGATATTGCCACTTTTTCTCCAATATTCCCCGGACTCTGCCTCCGGGTGTTGCGTACGTGGCCGAACCTGGCTGATAATCGTAGTAGACACTCGAGACAGGAGCCCTCCAGTCGTAGATCAGAGAATCTTCTCCACTAGAATCACTGAGCGAGGAGATACCAATATAGATTTGTTCCTGAGTTGAATTCCCTTCTTCGATAAAGTCTATCCGACCAAAATAGGGATTCTCCTGCATTCGGCGAAGGGTGGATAGTCGCTTGGCTGCATGCCTATGGGTGCTTTGGCTTACCGACAGAGCTTGAGCCTCTTGACGCAAGCCGATAATCGTCTCAAGGTAATCATCAAAGCTATCCGTATTCACCTTGACTTCATCCCAAAAGTGTCTCCGGATATGAACCACTTCGTTCCGACGCCTGGCAGTTTCCTCTTCCAAACCGGTGATTTCCTCAGAGATTGTCTCCATCACACTGTCTACTCGTTCTGCTCCCGTTGAAGTTCTGAATTCACGGCAAACACTCCTTAAAAAAATTAGTAAAAGAGTTGACTTACACCTTGATTGCATTGTATAATTAAAATAGGGATAATATATTATATTTTTAAATAAACAATGCATATCTATATAAATTTACCACAAGATTACATGTTTATCAATGTCTAATTAGTAGCTAGCCAAATACGCAGAGGTGTTTGGCTATTTTTATGTGAGACGACTTCGAGTTCCTATAATAAAAAGAAGCCTATCGGTTTGATAGGCTCTTCATTCTTCTAGGCAAGTCTGAAAACAATGCCATGACCGCCCTTTGGATATTCCCACTTGATATTTTGATGCGGACATCCGATCCGGCAGCTGCCACACTCATGGCATCCTTCGTACCCGACATGCATTCTGATCTGCTCCCATTTATATATTTCCGCAGGGCAAAAAATGGTACATAATTTGTCCGGACATTTGGTCAAACAAATGTCCTCATCCAAAACATGGAGATGTGATTTGGTGTCTGCATTGAAACGTACAAGATACTGCTTCTCTTCGATAGTCTGACATTTCTTCTGTTCCGTCATTACTTCATCACCTTCCACGCTCGATAGGCGTCTCGAGCCAATTTGAGTTTTTCTTTCGGTGAGCCTAAGTCTTTCCAGATTTTCTTCTGTTTTTCCCACTTGGATTTCCCATCAACCGTAAACATCTGGCTTGCTGCCCGGTTCACCATCGGAATATATTGGTCGAAATACTGAGGAAACTTATTGAAGTGATGTGTTGAATCCTTGTATTTCTTCATATCCTGCCCGACAAAACTCTTCATCAGGTTGACCCGGTATTGGTCCAGGATGCTCTCTGAGAAATCCCCCTGCTCTTTCGCTGCAAGGATTGTTTCAGCAGCAAGCCTTCCGGAAGTCATCGCAAGATTGGAACCTTCACGGTGAATGGCATTGACGAGCTGTGCCGCGTCGCCTACCACGACCACTCCATTCCCTACGATCCTGCCCATCGATTTGAGACCGCCCTCCGGAATGAGATGTGCCAGATATTCCACAGGCTCCCCACCAGCGAGGTATGGTCTTACCATCGGATGGTTTTTGACATATTCCAACAGCTCATATGGTCTTATTTTATGCTCAATCAGCCCGGAAAGAAGTGTCCCAACACCAATACTTAAAGTATCTTTGTTTGTGTAGAGAAAACCGGTACCAAGAATGCCTTTCGTTGCATCGCCGAATAGTTCAATGGTACAGCCTTGGTTTTTTTCCAGGTTAAAACGTTCCTCGATGGTTTTGCTGTCCAGCTTGATGATTTCCATGGTAGCGAGTGCCACTTCATCCGGCCGGTACTCTTTATGGAAGCCCAGGGATTTACCCAAAAGGGAGTTGACGCCATCCGCGAGCACCACCACATCGGCATAGACCTCCCCGTCTGGACGATCGGTTCTGACACCAATTACCTTGCCATCCTCGACGATGCATTCCAGTACTACCGTTTCATTGACAAGCAGGGCCCCCTGCTCGACTGCCTTTCCCGCAAACCATTGATCAAACTTTGCCCGGAGAACCGTAAAGTTGTTGTAGGGCTCCTGTGCCCACTCCAGACCCTTGTAACCGACTGTCACAGCAGACTCTTTATCCATCATCATAAATCGCTGTTCCACGACCGGGCGCTCCAACGGGGCCTCCTTATGGAATTCGGGGATGATATCCTCCATCATCTTCCGGTAAAGGACACCACCCATTACATTCTTCGAACCTGGATATTCTCCTCGCTCCAGCAGCAAAACTTTTGCTCCGCCCTTGGCCAGTTCAAAGGCACAGGATATTCCCGCTGGTCCTGCACCGACTACGATACAATCAAACTTCTCAGACATGATTTACCTCCTCTCCGGCCAGCTCTTTTTTGAATTCCTGAACCAGCAATGGAATGATTTCAAATGCATCCCCTACAATTCCGTAATGGCACGATTGGAAAATTGCTGCCTCAGGATCTTTGTTTATAGCAATAATGAGTCCCGCATTTTTCATCCCCACGATATGCTGGATGGCCCCTGATATCCCAATGGCAAAATAGATTTTCGGTGTCACGGTTACTCCCGTCTGCCCCACCTGATGGTGATGCCCGACCCAGCCCGCCTCGACAACATCGCGGCTTGCCCCGACGACTCCACCGAGCGTGTCTGCCAGTTCGTGAATCAGCTTGAATCCTTCCGCACTTCCTAGTCCCTTTCCTCCAGCAATGACGATATCAGCTTCATCAATCCTTACTTTTTTGCTGGTTTCTCTGACAATCTCCAACACTTTCGTTCTTATATCCTCTTCTTTAAGGTCGATATGCTCCTCTATCAGGGTTCCTGTTCTTCCTGCTTCCGGGGAGAGGGCCTTCATCACCTTCGGACGCACCGTCGCCATCTGCGGTCTGTACTTTTTGCAGAGAATGGTTGCCATGATATTTCCGCCAAAAGCTGGTCTACTCGCCAAAAGAAGACCTGTGTCCTCTTCTACATCAAGCTCTGTTGTGTCGGCTGTCAAGCCAGTAGGGAGATCTGTCGCTACTGCACTCGCCAAATCCTTTCCTGTGGAGGTGGCTCCATAAAGGATGATCTCAGGCTTATATTTTTCGCTGCAGTGAAGGAGCGCTTTCATAAAGGATTCAGTGCGATATAGCTTGAAAATCGGCTGATCGTATACATAGACGGTATCTGCGCCATATTCAAAAATAGTTGAAGCCAAGTCCTTCACATTGTCTCCAATGATTACACCAGCAAGTTCTACCCCCCTCTTGTCTGCAAGCTTCTTCCCTGCCCCAAGCAGCTCAAGGGAAACGGGAGCTATTTCCCCTTCCTTTTCTTCAATAAAAACCCATACGCCCCGGTAATCTTCAAAACTCACTAGGATCCCCTCTTTTCTGCAAACAGCTCTTTCTTTTCCAAAACAATAGAAAGAATTTGCTTTACCTGATCTTGTGGTTCCCCTTCAATCAGCTTACCGCCCTCAGGCTTAGGCGGGGCCCATACCTTTGCTACAATGGTTGGGGACCCTTTAAGACCAAGCTGAGTACGGTCGATATCAGCCAGATCATTGACAGACCAGATTTGCGGATTGTACCTGGCAGCCTTAAGCATATTGGGAAACGATGAGTATGGGACCTCGTTGATCTCTTTTTCCACTGATAACAGGCACGGCAATGTGGTTTGCACCACCTCATATCCATCCTCGAGCTTCCGCTGAACCACCATGAACCCTTCTCCCTTATTGATTTCCACTATCTTTTTAACAGAAGTCAATGGGGGGATATCCAACCGTCTAGCAATCCCAGGCCCGACCTGTCCGGTATCCCCATCGATCGTCATTTTTCCGCATATGATCAGATCTACAGGCATTATTTCGCTTATTTTGTCAATCGCTTTTGTCAAGGCATAGCTTGTTGCCAGTGTGTCGGCCCCGGCAAATGCCCGGTCAGAAATCATATACCCCTCATCCGCACCGATTTCGATGCATTTTCTGATCGCTTTCACAGCTGGCGGCGGGCCCATCGTTACTACGGACACCGTTCCACCATATTTATTTTTGAGGCGTACTGCCTCCTCCACGGCATGTGCATCATATGGATTTAAAATGGCCGGTGCACTGGCGCGGTCCATCGTATTTGTTTTTGGATTCATCTTGATGACCTTCGTATCCGGCACCTGCTTGATACATGCGACAATATGAAACAATCCTTTCCCCTCCTAGTCCTCACCTATTTCACTATTTTTCATGATGTATAAGTAGATAACTGTCCCATTATTATTCATATATATGGACAAGGGGTGGATATCATTCCAGTTTTTATAGAATTGGAGGAAGAATTGGTTTGGGGTGGAGTAAAAAAAGAGAAGGAATACCTAACGAGATCTGTTATCTGTAGCATAAAACAAAAAATGCAAAAAAATAGACCAACAAAAAGTGAAATTTTTTTGGTCTCGATCAGTTGATATATGGGCTTTCTGGCAATATTTCTAGGTTTGTTTGTAGTTCATTTTGGAAAGAGAAATACAGACTTACAAAAATTTCTGTAAGTCTGCAAAAAAACTGCATTTTCATATCCAAATTTACTAACAAAAATTCACCAGTAAAAGAGATAAAGGAAATGAAAAAAACAGGATTAACTCCTGCTTTGGTTTTGCCACATTCCGTTATAGTTTCCTTTAGCTGATCAATCAAACTACTAAATTAATCAAGAGCTCGCATTAATACTCCAATTAATCAATTCCTAATAAAGTTGTTCCAACGATAATTGTATTTGTGCTTTTATCTACAAAATTTTTTGATAAAATATCGTCAATTATTAGATTTTCAAAATGGTTCCATAAATGGTAAAGCCTAGCAGTGAATTGCATCTTCTACATTTACTACAAACATAAAACACTCCCCTAAATAAGAAATGGTCTATCTTCAACCTTTAACAATCCTACACTTTCCTTTAATAACAAGTATTTCAAAGTTTGAGTTACATTATAATCACCTTTTCCAGAAGTCAGGCTTCTCAAAGAAAAAAATGGACACAAACCATATTGCTGGATTGCGCCATTTCTTGATCAAACATTTACATAGTAATTAGTCGGTCTCTATTAAACCGGATTTTTATACGTATTTTATATTGGTTGTATGGAAATTTAGCTAAATTTTCTACTTACGAATAGAATTCGCTAGTTCGGCTGTTCTCTTTCACTTTACTTAGGCAAAAAAAAGCCAGCAACATTGTGTGACTTTGAAACCTTTTATTTTTACAAAAGTTTCTCTACTTGTTTGACCACATTTTCAACGGTAAAGCCGTATTCTTCGATCAGTTTGTCCCCATTACCTGACGCACCGAATGTATCAACTGCTAAAACAATACCGTTTTCTCCCACATATTTGTGCCACCCGAGAGAAGAAGCCATTTCAATTGCAACCCTTGCCTTCACATTTTTAGGGAGTACGCTTCCCTTATAAGTTTCGTCCTGTTTTTCAAAACGATCCCAGGATGGCATGCTGATTACATTCACGTCAATGCCTTTTTCTTTTAAATGCGCTTGGGCACGAAAGGCAAGTTGTACCTCAGATCCCGTAGCAAGAAGAAGTGCATCTGGAACTTCTTTATCACCTTTACTTACTACATAGGCTCCTGCTTTTACCCCTTCATAAGCGGTCTCTTTTGTTCCCTCTAATGTCGGAAGGTTTTGTCTTGTCAGTACTAGAGCAGTTGGTTGATTCTTACTTTCAATGGCTAATCGCCATGCTGCTTGCACTTCATTTCCGTCTGCAGGACGGATTACTGAAAGATTAGGAATCGAACGTAACCCTGCAAGTTGTTCAACTGGTTCATGTGTTGGCCCATCTTCACCTACCGCGATTGAATCATGTGTAAGTACATAGGTGACAGGTGTATTCATGAGTGCTGATAAGCGGATTGCAGGTTTTAAATAATCACTGAATACGAAGAATGTCCCGCCATACACTTTTACACCGCCGTGAAGTGCCATTCCATTTAAGGCTGCTCCCATTGCAAATTCACGTACACCAAACCAAATGTTTCTTCCTGCATAATTACCTGGAGTAAAATCATCTTCGCTAGTGATTGTTGTTTTATTGGAACCAGCTAAGTCTGCACTTCCACCAATAAAAAATGGAACTGACTTTGCAATCTCATTTAGCACTTTTCCAGAAGAGGCACGAGATGCAAGTGTATCTTCTCCCGGTGTGAATTCAGGAATACCTTGCAACCACCCTGATGGTAATTCACCATTTATTGCAGTTTCTAACTCAACAGCTTTCTTAGAATAAACCTCTTTATATTTCGTGAATAGAGTATTCCAGGCATCTTCAGCCAATTTCCCAATATCAACAATTTTTTTACTGAAATCATGATATACTTCCTCTGGAATAACAAAATCCTCGTAGTCCCATTGATATGTTTGTTTTGCAAGCTGTATTTCTTCTTTCCCAAGTGGCGAACCATGAGCATCCGAGGAACCAGCTTTATTCGGTGAGCCATAGCCGATAACTGTTTTTATTTCAATTAATGTTGGTTGGCTTGTGTTTTCTTTCGCTCCTTGGATAGCTTTGCGAATTGCTTCTAAATCATTCCCGTCATCAACTCGTAATACCTGCCAGCCATAAGCGTTAAAACGTTCCGCCGTGTTATCTGAATATGAACGGTCTAGATCCCCATCTAAGGAAATATCATTCGAATCATATAAAACAACTAATTTTCCTAGTTTCAGATGACCTGCTAAGGATGCAGCTTCGTGAGAAATTCCCTCCATTAAGTCTCCATCTCCAACAAGTGAGTAGGTATGATGATCAATGATCGGGAAGTTTTCTTTGTTGTATTTTGTAGCTAAAAAGCGTTCTGCCATTGCCATACCAACAGACATGGCAATTCCTTGACCAAGTGGGCCGGTCGTTGCTTCAACTCCATCTGTATGGTGAACCTCTGGATGTCCAGGTGTCTTAGAACCGAGTTGACGGAAGTTTTTCAAGTCTTCAATGGTTACATTGTAGCCAGAGAGATGTAAAAGACTATATAAGAGGGCTGAACCATGACCAGCAGATAACACGAAACGATCACGATCAAACCATCTTGAATTTTTCGGGTTATGCTTTAAAAAGTCTGTCCATAGCACATATGCCATTGGAGCGGCCCCCATTGGGAGCCCTGGGTGACCTGAGTTTGCTTGTTCAATCATATCAATTGATAACGTACGAATTGCATTTACAGATAATTGTTCCACCGATACTGCTTGCACCATTTTTTCTCCTCCTGTACGCATAAAACAAGAGCAACTGAAAACAATCAATTGCTCTTCACTTTTATTATTTAACTAGCATCTATCGTGTTGATAACTTTTTATTTTTTCTAGTAATTTGATTTAGACGTCCTTACATTGTTAAACTACAACGGTATGATATCTAACATCATTTATCACATGTACCGTTTCTGTACAGCGTAAATTTCGATCATTTCCATTAATCATAATGGAATGAGTTGTGAATTTATTCTGATCTCGCTTAATCCCGTTTAGTAACATATTACTTGTAATACCCGTTGCTACAAATGCGCAATCATCGGTCGCTACTAATTGCTCTAGTAGTAATCCTTTGTTTACATCATTAATTCCCATACTTTTACAGCGATTACGCTCCTCATCTGTTCTTGGAAGAAGTCGTGCTTGCATGTCACCACCAAGGCTTTTTACTCCTACTGCTGCCAGCACACCCTCAGGAGCACCTCCAATTCCGATAAATAAATCAATTTGAGTTGATTCGATACAAGTTGAAATTGCCGGAATGACATCCCCATCTTCAAACAAATATGTTTTGGCACCAAAGCTTCTTACTGTCTCAATCCAATCTTGGTGTCTTTCCCGATCTTGAATAACCACTGTTAGCTCATGTATTTCTTTCCCAGTAGCATTTGCAACCGCATACAAATTTTGTTCAAAGGATGCGTTAATATCAATTTTCCCGGCTGCCTTTGGTCCTGTTGCAATTTTCTCCATGTACATGTCTGGTGCATGAAGTAATGTCCCTTTCGGAGCTCCTGCAATAACAGCGATGGCATCATTTTGGCCTTTCGATGTGGATGTTGTTCCATCTATCGGATCTACGGCTATATCAATCCGTTTCCCAGTTCCTGTTCCTACCTTTTCACCAATATATAGCATGGGTGCTTCATCAATCTCGCCTTCCCCAATTACCACAACACCATCCATTTCAATTTGATTCAGCATAAATCTCATTGAATTTGTGGCAGCTCTATCGGCTTCTATTTTGTTACCGGTTCCAATCCAAGGTAGCGAAGCAATTGCGGCTGATTCTGTTACTCGCAAAAAATCATAGATTAATTGATTCATTGGAAGTCACTCCTTATTAAGTGCGTCATTGTTTAACCTCAAGTCAATTAGTTGCAAGAATTCGCAGAAATTTCTTTACTAATTTCAGAGAAAAATTCCTTCTCTTTATCGACAATTTTATCAACTTTACGTTGAGAGCCACCTGCCCATTGAGCATTCAGGTATGCGGCAACAACCTTTTTCGTAACTTCCGATCCCAAAATTTGAGAACCAATCGTAATTATCTGGGCGTCATTACTTAATTGTGCTCTTTCAGCTGAATAAACATCATGAGTAAGCGCGGCACGGATTCCTGGATATTTATTGGCAGCAATACACATTCCAATGCCAGTTCCACAAAGTAAAATACCTCGTGTAACTTCACCATTGCTCACACCAGCAGCAACTTTAAATGCAACATCTGGATAATCTACTGCATCCTTTGAAAAACAGCCATAGTCTTCTACCTCATGGCCAAGTTCCTTAACATAACTTTTTACGATTTCTTTTAAATCAAAAGCATTGTTGTCGCATCCAATACCAATTTTCACTTTCATTTCCCCTTTCGCTTTTTCACATTAAGTCATATTTCATTAATATTATACTATTATTCTATTATATTTATTTTCTTTTTTCAACATTTATTTTCGTTTATTATTGTTTTGTTAGTTATTAATATATAATTACTTACGTAAATAACCCCTTGCCTTCTACTCTAATATTGATTAAACTTGAATTAGTATAATACATAGGGAATTTAAATAATTTTGCTTTTAATTATTTTTTACTTTTATTTTCAATCAAAATGAGGGATATAGATGAATAAATTATTTGCTACTGAAAGAAGACAATTAATATTAAACTTACTCGAGGAAAAAAAGAGAGTAACCGTTAAGGATTTGGCACGGGATGTAAACGTTTCCGAGGCTACTTTGCGAACAGATTTAAATGTATTAGAAGAAGAGGGGTTATTGACCCGTACGCATGGTGGGGCAGTGTTAAATGAAGACTTAACCAATGCCAAGGTCAGCTTTTCAGAGCGCGAAAAAAGAAACCCAGATTCCAAAAATATCATTGCCCATAAAGCAATCAATCTCATCAATCAAAAGGACTGTATTTTGCTCGATGCTAGCACAACAGCACTTTCACTAGCTAGATTAATTAGAGAGTCTACTTTAAATATCACTGTCGTAACGAATGGAATTTCAGCAGCGATTGAATTGAAGGAGAATCCCGGAGTTAATGTTATTCTAGTTGGCGGTATGGCAAGAATGGGCTCAATGGCGCTTGAAGGTTTATTAGGAACAAATATATTAAATAAAATAAATATTGATACCATGTTTACATCTGCTAGAGGATTTTCGATTGAAGAAGGCCTAACGGATTTTAATGTGTATGAAGTTGAATTAAAAAAGGTAATGGCCGATAAGGCAGATAAAATTGTTGCATTATTAGATCATTCAAAAATAGGAACAAGCTCTATCGCTACCTTCGCTACTTGTGACCAACTCGATACAATTGTTTGTGATAAAGAGTTGGATACAGAATTCAAAAAGGAACTAACAACACGAAATATAAACATAATATAATCCAAAAAAAAGATACTCTCCCTAAGTATCCTTTTTTGGAGAATACTTGATTAAATTATTATCCCAGACAGTCTTGAAACCACTTGTCATACTAGGCGCACAGTCGAGCGAAAACGCGAATAGCAGTTGCCTTCATGAGCGACGAAAGAAGCAAACAACGCCGTATGTGAGCGGTAGTCAACAGTCTGAAAGGATACTCGTTGTGAGTATCCTTTTTGTTGTATCTTACTGGTATAAATGTTTCTCAAGCTCATGAAGAATAACAGTAAAAGTTTCCATATTCCAAGCAGTTCTTCCTACGAACAATCCATTAACATCCTGATGATCTATGTATTCTAAGAAATTCTCTAAGTTGACACTTCCTCCGTATAGCAATGGAATATCATTACCAACCTCCGGAAACAGTTCAACTATTATCCCACGTAAGAAGGAATGAATTTCACCTACATACTTAGCGTCTGCAGGCATTCCATTTTCACCGATTGCCCAAACAGGTTCATACGCGATTAGAACCTGTTGTGCCTGTACTTCTGTGAGACCTTTTAAACATACCTTTAGTTGAGCAGCAAGTACCTCTAGAGAGATCCCGTTATTTTTCTGCTGAATGTTTTCTCCAATACAAACTAAAGGTTGCATTCCATACTTTAACGCAGCAACTACCTTTTTGTTAATATCAGTATCATTCTCATTAGAATATTGTCTTCGTTCAGAATGGCCCAATTCAACTAGATCTAACCCAATTTCATTAAGCATCTTGGGAGAGATTTCGCCTGTATAGGCTCCTGTATCTTCCCAGTGCATGTTTTGTGCACCTATTTTAATTCTAGAGTTACTTACTTCCTTCTTAATATCGACTAGTGCTGTGTGGGAGGGAATAATGAACAATTCAATATCAGAAGTGAGTTTATTTGCAATTTGCTTTAGTTCCTTTGTATAGGAAATGCCTTCAGCAATTGTTTTAGTCATTTTCCAATTGGTTCCTACCCAAATCTTACTCATTGTCCTCGCCCTTCTACCCAGTCCTTCATTGCTTTGAAGATAAATGAAACAGTTGTAGCAGCAGCATCCTTATGTCCAATAGCTCTTTCATCTAACAATCTAATACGGCCAAACATTGCAACATAACCCTTTGAAGCTTCCACACCATTAAGAACTGCACTTTCTGTTTTTCGGCGTCCTTCTACTAAGCTATAATTTGCTGTTGCACTTTCCTTTAGTGCTTGGACTACAGGCATAAATGCATCGATATTTGTTTTGTCTCCAAGTTCAGCCTTGCTACGTTGTTTGCTTGCTACTATTGCCTTTTCAAAGATCTCAGCTAATAATGGTAAGTCAAGAGCTTCCTTATGGTCTAGTCCCTTAATTCCACCAACAAACATTGTTCCGAGTATAACACCTGATGCTCCACCCATTGTAGAGATCATCGACATACCAATTGTATTAAAAACATCATTCACCGTTGTAAATTCATTCGCTTTTAAATTTTCCTTAGCCTTTGGGAATCCTACTGACATTCCAATCCCATGATCGCCGTCTTCGATAGCGCTATCAATCTTTGTTAAAAAAGGTTTACTTTCTATGACTTTTTCTCCTACGAATAAAAACATATCCTTTACTTGACTATCATTTAGATTGTTTACTATTTGTGTCGACATTATCTAACTCCCCCTTTAATTTTTTTCGACTTTGTTGTTATATTGTGAGCTTGCAGGAGCATTATATAACTCTTTTAAGAATGTAATAGAGAAACCACCCATCTCTTGCGTTACGCTATAGCTATTTACATCCATGTCGTAGATAGTAATTCCCTTTTCTTCTAATACTTGGGCAACTCTTTGATTCACAATCAATAGTTCTAATATTGTAGTAGAACCTAAACTGTTTACTTATATAGCTAGTTCGTCTCCTGCTTCGATTTTAACTTCTATTAATTTTCCGAGTAATACATCAGTTAGCTGGTCAGCTGGCATAATTTTGTACGTTTCATACTTGGTTCGCTATGAATTCCGATTCCTAGCTCAATCTCATCATCACCTAATACATATGGCGGTTCAGTTTCTCCAGGAATAGAGCCTGGTGAAGTTGCTACATCTATGGAAAGTATTTGGTCTGCTGCCTTTTGAGTTGCTCGAGTTACATCATCTAATGACCAGCCTTTTTTTGAAGCAGCACATGTAATTTTAATGACAAAAACGTCACCAGCAATACTTTTACGGTCAGACTTTCTCTTCTGGGACTGATGCTACATCATCAGCTACTAACACAGTTCTTGTTTGAATATCTTCAAAATCTAATGGTTGCCATAACGAAAAGAGCATCACCTGCGTAATTTCCTTATACGAATAGAACCCCTTTTCCTTGATCTACTGCTTAAGCGACGTCTTGAACTGTGTTTGGGGTCGGTGCTGCGAACACAGTTCCAGTAGCAACCCCATCGACAAGACCTTCTCCTATAAAGCCAAGGAATAATGGTTCATGTCCACTTCCACCACCTGTAACAATCACAACCTTATCCTTGATATCTTTACGAATGATTCCGTTTATATTTTCTACTCTTTAGTTAATAAATCGTTATATGCATACATGCACCCTTCTATTGCTTCCTGAACTACATTTCTAGGATTGTTGATTATCTTTTTCATTTCTGTGCCCCCTAATATAAAAGTATATTAAATGATGATATTTTTTTATTTATTTTTTCGTTTTAATACTGTCAATTTATCATTTTAGTTGTTCAAGGAATAAAATAGAGGGTGACTTTGGTTATAAATAACCTTAAGTACACCCCCTTCTTAATATAATTTAAGTATTTAAAATTCACGCCATTTAAGTAGCTTTGTTTTCATCTATTTCTGCTAAGTGATATTTCCGTTTTGAAATGTATTTTTGAAATAAAGGAGTAAACAATGTAAGAAATGCTAAAGCTATTAAAATTGCAGATATTGGTCTAGTAACAAAAACAGTCCAATCACCATCAGCTATTACTAGACTCCTTCTTAAATTTGATTCCATCATAGGTCCTAAAATTAATGCTAAAATTAATGGTGATGGTGGATAATCATGCTTTTTTAAGAAATAACCGATCAACCCTGCAATCAACATTACCCATACATCAAACATATTATTTCCAAGTGCAAATGAACCAACAACACAAAGGATTAATATAATAGCAGCTATGTATATTTTAGGAATACTAAGAACCTTTACAAAAAGTCTAATAGCTGGTAATCCAATTATTAATATTAGTAGATTTGCCAAAATCATTCCTATGAACAATGTATATACAAGGGTAGCATTTTCCGCAAATAGTAAAGGGCCAGGTTGTAATCCTTGTACCATTAATGCCCCAAGCATTACAGCAGTTACAGCATCACCCGGAATCCCTAACGTTAGCAAAGGAATCATAGCACCACCAGTTGTAGCATTGTTAGCAGCCTCAGATGCAGCAACCCCTTTAAGTTCTCCTTCACCAAATTTTTCGTCTTTTTTTGCAAATCTTTTAGCCTCACCGTATGCAACAAAACATGAAATATCTCCACCAGCTCCAGGAATCATACCAATGAATGTACCAATCCCAGTGGAACGTAAAATAGTAACGATTAAAGATTTAAATTCATACCATTTGAGTTTTGCTTTGTCTTTAATTCTTAGAACCTCTCCACTTTTAAACGAATCTTCAATAGTTTGAAATGCTTCTGATGCAGCAAACAAACCAATCATAATTACAATGAAATCAACACCACCCATTAGGTTAGTTGAGCCAAAGTTAAATCTCGGAAAACCACCTACGGGATCCATTCCTATCGATGCAATGAGTAGTCCAAGGAAACCCATAATAAAACCTTTAATTGGATATTTACCAGCAATTCCCGAAATAATTGACAGTCCAAAAATCGCTAAGGCAAATGATTCTGGGGCACTAAATTTGAGAGCGAATTGCGCCAACTTTGGTGCGATGAGGATTAAGATAACAACACTTAGCACACCCCCAATTGCTGATGATATTGTTGAAACGGTTAACGCTTTTAATGCTTGACCTTTTTTTGCCAATGGGTATCCGTCAAGAGCAGTTGCAGCAGAAGATGGAGTACCTGGTGTGTTAAGCAAAATTGCTGCAATGGAACCACCATAGATTGCACCAAAATAGACACCAACTAATAATAATATACCGACTACTGGATCCATACCAAAGGTCATTGGAAGTATAAGCGCAACCCCCATTGTTGCCGTTAACCCTGGTAGCGACCCTATTGATATCCCAACAGCTACACCTAAGATTAATACAATTAGGATTCTGAAATCCAATATATTAGGTAGTGCTTGTATTAATTCCATATTTTCACCTCGACGTTATAAAAATAAACTTCCAACCGGAACAGGAACTAGTAACATTTTTTCGAAGAATAAAAATACAAATAAATTTGTTCCTACTGAAACAAGAATGATCGTAATAACTTTTTTTACGCGACTTAACAATAAGAAAAGAATTATGAAGATTGCGGAAACAATATAAAAACCTAGATATGGAATTAAAAAGATATAGATTATTGAAAGAGCCATTATGCCTAAAACTAAACCGAAATTCTCATATATTGTTTGGGTTACAGTTTGCTTATTTCTAATTTCTCTTATTCCCTGGATTAATAGGATTATTGAAAGTAAAGTTAGTATACCAGAGTACATTTTCGGCATAAAACCTGGACCCACATCTGCTGGATGTCCCACTGAAGGGAAATCAAGGCTTATGACAAAGAAGAGACCAGCAATAATAAGAAAAAGTACACTTCCAATTATTTTTTCGTTCCTCAAGATATCACATCCTTGTAGACTATTCGATGATAAATCATTGTAGTAATATTTTTATAAAAGGAGAGAAGAGAAGGGTTTCTAAATCCCACTCTTCTCTCAAACTAGTACTATTCTAAGTCTAAGCTAGAAATAAGTTCTTCATAAATTTCATGGCTATTAACCATTAATCGTTTAAAGTCAGCTGAATCTCTTAAAACAATTCCTAAACCATTATTTTTCATAAATTCTTTAAACTCTTCTTCTTCAGCTGCCTTTGTAAAAGCATCAGTTAATACAGATACAACTTCGTCTGGGGTATCCTTTGGTACTGCAACACCTCTCCAAACTCCAATTTCGCCAACATCGTATCCCACTTCTTGGAAGGTAGGTGAATCAGGTAATGTCTCTAAACGATCATTTGACATAATCGCTAGAACTTTTAATTCTCCAGCATTTACTTGTGATAATACTTCAGGTGGTTGGACAGAAGCCGCTTCAATGTGACCACCTAGAAGGGCAGTTACTGCTGGAGCACTACCATCGAATGGTACATGGTTAAATTCTGTTTCAGTTGCTTTCTCCATTGCCATTGCAGATAAATGTCCTGTTGCACCTGTACCACCATTACCGATTCTTACTTTACCTGGGTTTTCCTTCGCATAAGCTAAAAATTCTTCAATAGTGTCATACGGAGCATCAGCAGGCACAACAATAGAAGATGGGTCAAAATTAAATTGTGCAATTGGCTTAAAATTCTCATGTGTTGTTGTAGTTAATCCCAAATGCGGCAACATTGTTACTTCAACCGTAAGCATTGTAATAGTATATCCATCAGCCTTAGAGTTAGCCCCTTCAGTCATACCAACAGCACCGCCACCACCGGTTTTATTAATTACACCGATTGACTGCCCTAAGTGTTTTTCAGCTGAAGTAGCAATTGCTCTAGATACTGCATCCGTTCCTCCACCTGCAGAATATGGAACTATTAGACTAACTTGTTTCGTAGGAAAATCTACCTTTTTGTCACCGTCACTTTTTACTTCACCTTCAGTCCCCTTCGTAGTACTACACCCCGCAACTACAAACGCGATCGCCATAAGTAAAAATAGAAACTTTTTCTTCATAATTTCATTTCCCCCTTAAAGTTTTCTAATTTCACTTTCACTTTTTTATTTATTTTCTCTAAGTGTCGTCTACTTGCATTCAGTTTGTTCTATGCACAGTACTTAGAGGTTTACCAAAAAAAGCAAAAGTGTTGAAACCCCTTACATTTGACTCGATAATTTATAAACCTTTAAATAAAGTATATTATATATTTTTGTTTATTCAATATTTTTATTGAATTTATTTTTAAATATTTTTAAATAGTCAAAAATTCTATTTCATTCGAAAGTAAATGCGATAAATAAATAAAATAAAAGGGAATCCTAGTGATGAGAAAGATCATAGATAATTCACCTGAAGATTTTTTTCTATTACTAAATTTCCTATTAAACTAACTCTTCTTCTTTCGATTCAACAAAGCTTAGGAAAGTTGATAAGATGAAATAAGCTGATGTCGCTCCTGGATCTTGAGCACCGATTGATCTCTCACCTAATCTACTAGAACGGCCAATTTTAGAAATGAGATCCTTCGTTGATTTCATTCCTTCTTCACCAGCTTGTACAGCTTCAGTAAATACTTTGACAAATTCTTTCGTTAGTGGTGTTTCCTTTACTAATACATCACCGAATGGAATTAATGTATCTAGAATGGTTTTATCTCCTACTTTTGCCTTACCACGATCTCTTACACCGTTAACAAAGGCAATCCAATAATCGATAAGATCATCATTCGTCAATGCGGATTTCCCCTTTACCACTTGCCCTGCTCTCATAAAACCAGTTGCATACAGTGGTCCAACAGATGAACCAACTGCATTTAAAAATGTCATCCCAACAGTTGTACTAATTTTTCCGCAGTCAATTTCTTCTGCTAATTGATTGTTTAACTGGTCATTAATCGCTTGCCAACCGATAGACATTGTTACACCGTGGTCTCCATCCCCGAGCTTACGGTCCAATTCACAAAGGTAGTCTTTTTCTTTTTCTACAACTTCAACTACTTGCTTCATATAATTTATCAAATCTGTTGCTGTGAAATTCATTATCATCATTCCTTATCATAGATTTAATGGATAAAATTGTCTCTTTGTGGTGCAATATTTATCTTTGAACAAACATTGGACAATCAACAGGGTGATCAATCAATTTCTTCATTTCATCATCTAGCTTGGTAAGAGTAATTGAACATCCACCCATTTCAAGTGACGTAATGTAATCGCCTACATATGAACGATGAATATTAATTCCCTTTTCTTTTAGTACCTGCTCCACTCTCCTAAACATAATGTATAGTTCCATCCGAGGAGTAGACCCTAAACCATTAACTAAAACTGCAACTTCGTCTCCATCTGTTAATGGCATATCTTCAAAAATAGGTGCTAATAATTGATCGGCTACATTATCTGCAATATCAATCTTTGTTTTTCTAATTCCTGGCTCTCCATGGTGGCCTAACCCAATTTCCATTTCATCTTCACCTATTTCAAAACTTGGCTCTCCTGTTTGTGGCAATGAACATGGACTTAGTCCAACTCCCATAGAACGTGTTACATCATTAGTCCTTCTTGCAATATTTGCAACTTCTTCCAACTTGTATCCTAATTCAGCAGCCGCTCCTGCCATTTTATAAACAAAAAATTCCCCTGCAATTCCTCGTCTTTTTTCTTTTTCTTCTTTTGGAGCAGAAGCCACATCGTCTGAAGCAAGAACCATTTCAACTTTTATATCTTCCATTTCTGCTAATTCTGCTGCCATTCCGAAGTTCATAACATCACCGGCATAATTACCATATAGATAAACTACACCAGCACCTTTATTAATAGCTTTTGTTACTTCTAGGATAGGTGCTGGAGGTGGAGATGCGAAGATATTCCCTACAGCCACACCATCAGCCATACCTTGACCAACATATCCCATAAAAGCAGGCTCATGACCAGAGCCACCACCAACTAAGATTGCAACCTTTCCATCTTCTTTAGTCTTCGTCGAAACCAGTGCACGGTCATGCTCTTCTAATCTTTTAATATAGTTTGGATGGGCTTTTACATACCCGTCTATCATTTCTTCAACGACATTTTTAGGATTATTAATAAGCTTTTTCATTTATATCGCTCCATTTCTAATAGTACGGATTTAGTATTTTTATATAATACCTGCTTCCTTCAATATCTCGTTTAGTGCATCTTTTTTCTCATCATTAAGTACTCGTGCTGGAGGCAAAACATTCGTTGAAATATTCAAACCTATCATGTTCATTGCTTCCTTCACCACTCCAATAAATGGAGAATCTAGTTTGTACAACTTTGGAAAAGTTGAAATTTGTTTATTAAGTTTTACAGCTAACTCCAAATCATTCTTCATAAATGCATCGTATAATCCTAGTGCTACTTGTGGAGCAAAGTTTATACTTGCACAAATTGCACCGTCCCCTCCAAGACTTAACGTATTAAATAAATGGTTATCAAATCCTGCAAATACAGTAAAGGATGGAAATTTAGTTTTAACAATTGTAATCATTGAATGTATGTGTTCAATAGAATCAATTGTTTCCTTTATGCCTACTATATTCTCGTGTCTCTCAACCAACTTTAAAACAAGTGATGGTGATAGGTCCTGACCAGTTAAATTAGGGAAATTATAAAGCAGTATAGGTAGCTTTACAGATTCAGCAATATCGCCAAAATGCTTTAATAGATTTTCCTCCGTTAATGACCAGAAGTATGGATTAATAACAACGATACCATCTGCACCGATTTCTTCTGCATGTTTACTTAATAAAATTGTTTCATTAGTACTAGAACTACCTGTACCGATTAAAACTGGCACTCTCTTCGAAACATATTTTGTTGTAAATTCTGCGACCTCGATGCGTTGTTCCGTAGATAATTGTGAGAATTCACCACCACTCCCAAGGAAGAACAACCCATCAACCTTTTCTTCAATCAAATAATCAATGACTTTTGCCGTGCCTTGTCGATCTAATTCTCCATTTTGATCAAAAATAATTGAAACTGGCGGAATGATGCCATGAAAATATTTATTCAACGATTTTACTCCCCTCGAATATAAATAAGTATTCTGTTACTGTTAACCTATTAAACTGTACCTACTCCTAAAACGTCAGTTAAAATACCTCTTAGGGTCGCTTCATTTTTAAAGCAAGTATTCTTATCCCCTTTACCACGTACCTCCATTGCAACACGTAAACCATTTTCCTGTTGAATACCTAGCTCAATGGCTTTTTGGAGAATAGTAGCAATTCTTTTTGGAGTAAGAAAGCCAGGTTCACCAATTTCCATATGAAAATCGCCATACATTTCACTCTGAGAATCTAAAACTGCATTTGAAAAATGTATTTGATGAATTAGGTCTTTTCCTATTTCTAATGCCTCAAGGATATTTTCTCCATTAAGCGCTGCATGTGCAGTGTCAAATGCTATTCCAACATTTTTATTTTTTTCCTTCACCCTCGATAACAATGCAACAGTTTCCTCTGTAGTTCCAATAATTCTTTTCTTATGGGAAAAACGATCCAATGGTTCAACTAATAGATTCATATTGTATTCATTCGCCGCCTCAGCTATCTCGCATAGGCTTTCATAGAGGCATTCAATACCTTCAGCCCAGCGTTCATTCCCAGGTGTATTACCAGTAACTATCGCGATATTTTTCGCTCCGATTTCCGCAGCTAAATATAAGCTATTTTTTATTTGCCTAACTGTTTCTAATCTTAGAGAATTGTCTATGATTGAGACATCTAAGTTATTCTCCTCTAGTAAAAACGTTAGCCACTGTGTAACTTCAATTCCATTTTTTTCTGTGATATCAGCAATTTTTTTTCTTTCATTTTTATTAAAACCGTCACCTAGTTCTATAGATCTATAAAAATCCTCTATCACTAATCTTTCAAGCACGTCAACAGCAAAGTCTTTTTCCCTTTTAAATGGATGGAAGACTTCTGGAAATAATAAAGAAGGGAGAAAGTTAGCAGTCATTATTTAAACACTCCTTTTACAATCGGGTGTAAGTTTTTCTTTACATATTCACCAATCTCCACGATTGTGTTACTCGTGTCCAATTGTGCTTCAGGTGTTTCTTCTTCCACAATAACCCAGCCATCATAACCATTATCATGTAGAATCTGAACACATTTATTAAAATCAATATCTCCCTCGCCCATTTTCATCCATTTAAAATCTATAGAGGCGTCTTTAAAATGAACATGCTTAATTAATGGTAATGCCTCTTTGAATATCTCTACTGCATCCATCCCACCGAATGCTATGTGACCAACATCCGGAGTGTAGCCCATGTATCTTGGATCCAATCCATTAAATAACACTTCGTAGTCTTCCTTAAATCTCCAATAAGAAGTTTTATAGGAAATTGGATGTAACGATGTGATAATACCGTTCTCAAGTGCACGCTTTCCGAGTTCATTCGCACCTTTTATAATCTCTTTCTGCCTTTGGTAAAGATTGTCACGATTAGACCCAATTCTAGATGGAACATTCATGATAGCACTTGGGAAGTGTTTTAAATACTTAAAGAAGTATTCCTCAAGTTCCTTTTCTTCTTCAGATGCTTCTCCCCCTGGAAATGCGTGAGGTATAGTTAGAGCAGCTAACTTAAGTCCTCTTTTATCTAATTCTTCCTTAAATCTTTCAGGTTCATTTCGATATCTTCCTAATAGAGAGATTTGCATATCAAGCCCTGTAAATCCGCCTCTTTGTACATCATCCATAATTTTATCCATAATATCTGCTTCTATGTCATAATCCAACACCCAGGTAGAGCCTTGACAGCCAAAATCAATCGCCATCTTTATACCTCCTAGTAATATTATTTGTGCATCCATTTTGCAAAAATTTGTATTAAGTATGTAAAACTATTATTCTATAGGTATCAAATCATTATCACTAAATATAGATTACTCTCATTTTTCAAAAAATTCTCTATAGTTATTTGTAATCGTTTTCAGGATGCTTAAATAATATATTATCATTTATTTTCGATTTGTCAATGTTGTTATTGATTTTAAACTATTTCAAGTCTTAAAAGAGGTATATTAAACTAAAACGAAAGTAAATAAAAAAATAAGTGTTAACCTTTATAAAAAGTAATTTTAGAATATTCGTTCGAAAATAATTACTAATAGTGAAATATATTTTCCTGAAATCACAAAATTCTATGGGTTAAGGTTATCCAGAATATAAAAAGAGTCTACTTATATGAACTACCCGAATAAGGGACACTTATAAAAAAGTGCCCCTTATTCGGGTTTTTCTATGTCTATAACTAGTTAACCCGTTTATAATTAAATAAATTTAACGGAGTAATCATTCATTATTAGAAATCATTTTACAGAATACCAAATTAAAGAGCTTGAGAAAAACCTTAATGTGGTTCAGGCTTCCGATAGATCTATTACTAATACTGCTTCCTTTAAACTTAAGGCTGTACAGGAATATAATGTTGGAAAGACACCTACTCAAATCTTTATTGAAAATAGATTTGATTTAGATGTTTTAGGGAAGGATCAACCGAAAAGATCATTACAACGTTGGCGGAAGACTTTTAAACAGTTTGGTGAAGTTGGTTTTCAATCCGAAAGAAGAGGCAAAGCAAGTACTGGTCGTCCAACTACTAAAAACCTTTCAGCGGATTTGGGGAGGAGTAAAAAAAGAGAAGGAATACCTAACGGGATCTGTTATCTGTAGCATAAAACAAAAAATGCAAAAAAATATTCCAATAAATAGTGAAATTATTTTTTGGTCTCTATCTGTTGATATATGGGCTTTCTGGCAACATTTCTAGGTTTAAGTAAGTCGATTTAAAAATTGGAAATGATTTTTAACAACACCTTTAACCAAAATAATTATTTAATTTAGTAATCATTAATTCAAAAAAAGACGATGGATGCTCACCGCCTTAAGTAATTGTTTTATCTTTCTGTAAATTTATTTTTGAAATAAAGGTAATCAACCTTATGTTTTGTGGCCATTAATTGTGATGCAAGTATTGCGGTGTAGATAGTTGTTAATAGTATGCCAAAAACTGCTATCCCTAATATTGAGTCCTTGTTATTCAAAATAACAACCTCCACTTCTAAAAGAATATATAGGAATTCATATTGGATTTATTCAATTCAAGGTTTTAGAATGACTTTTATACAATTATCGGTCCTTGTGTCAAAAACTTCGTATCCATGCTTTGCCTGGTCTAATGGAAGAACATGTGTAATTACATCACCAATATCAACCTTTCCTTCAGATATAAGATTATAAAGAAAAGGCATATACGGAATTACTGGGGCCTGACCCGTTTTAATGTCAACATTTCTTTGGAAAATGTCTCCTAACGGGAAACCATTATAACGTCCCCCATAAACACCGGTAATTTGAATGGTTCCAGCTTTGCGTACAGCCTGTGACGCAATGACAATACCGCCCATCGCACCGCCATGAAGCTTCATTCCAGATGCAAGATATTCAAGTGGCGTCATCTTGCCGCTCATACCTGAACAATCAATAACGATATCTGCTCCACCTTGTGTTATTTCTCTTAAATATTCGCCAACGTTTTCATGTTCTTCGAAATTTACAGTCTCCACTTTATTGGTCCGTTTCGCATGCTCAAGCCGGTATTTGAGGTAATCGACCGCAATAACACGCTCAGCACCTTTAAACCAAGCAAATTTTTGAGCAAGGAGACCTACTGGACCACATCCTAAAACGATGACAGTATCACCAGCTTTGACACCAGAGTGATCTACACTCCAATAAGCTGTTGATGCAGCATCTGCTAGTAATACTAACTTTTCATCTTCTACTTCGCAATTCTCCGGTATTTTAAAGGGAGTAAAGTTTCCATATGGAACTCGCAAATATTCAGCTTGTCCGCCAGCAAATCCACCGGTTGTTTCTGAATATCCAAAGAAACCGCCCATTTCACCATGAGGGTTTGAATTATCACATTGGCTGGTTATGTCATTGTTACAGTACCAACAATGCCCGCAGCTTACATTAAAGGGAATAATTACCCGATCCCCTTTTTTAACTTTTGTTACTTCCGGTCCTACTTCTTCGACTACCCCCATCGGTTCATGGCCTATTACGTAATCAGTTGGCATATTGGGAATCATTTGATGAATCAAATGCAAATCGGATCCGCATATAGCAGAAGTTGTTATTTTTACAATGATATCATCGCCATTTTTAATTTTTGGGTCTTTTACTTCTTTAACCTGGACATTTTTATTCCCCTGGTACGTGACAGCTTTCATTTTTCTCTAACCTCCCTTATTTATTAGGCGTTGCGAACATTCCAAGTCTATCCGTATCATTCGGGAATAAGTTCATCCCAGCAATCATTAGAGCATTTTCGGCAGATTTAAGATCCAACTCAACTTGCTTGCCAACATCGTTTGGATATAACCACCCCTTGCTGATCATCAATTCAGATATCTCGGTGTGTAAACCAATAGATAGTTCCATTTGCCTGTATAATGCCTCTCTTAACTCCATGGTTGCTGTTTCAGTTAACGCAATGGCATATGTATGAATGCCCGTTTTAACTGACAGAAGAAACTCCAACGCAATGCCCGAGTCTGCCATTTCTGGCATATGTTCAGCACCTTGGGGATCTAAATAATCCATTTCCATTTTTTTCACCTCATTCTATATAATTGGTTCTTGCCCCTTTGTAAAATTCTTTAAGTTCATTTATCGCTGCAATTGACTGTTGAACATTTTTTTCCATCAGTGCTTTTAAATCATTATCGAAACAAAGGCCCTGCATAAGCTTTGATTTCAATAAGCATACAGTGTTCAGGTTTAAAACCTCATGTGTTTCCATTGTTTCATGATAAGCTAAGCTTTTCTTTTCCATGACTTCACCTCCTGAATTTAAAATTCCTTTAATATGTGAATATTATCCCCATGAAATGTTATTTGTTATGGATTATTTTGGGAGGAATGTGTATCTCTAATTGAAGTAAGATAAGAGAAGTTTTTAAAGAATGGAGAGATACTCTTGACAAAATATTTGGGACTACACGAAACTCTGGAGACACTCGAGTTAATTGCATTTAAAACAGTATGTTTAACAAAAGCTGTAACTATGAGCAAATTGCTTCCTGATGGAGACCTTAAAACGATTCTTTCTGCTGATTTAGAATCAGGAAGTCAAGAACTTAAGCAACTTAAGACCTTTATTACAAACCGGGAGGAGACACAAAATGACTAATATCCTGCAAAATATGGCTGGAATGGGAGGATTAACAGAACGGGCAATCGCCTCGGATTTTCTGATTTCATCTAAATCTGCCGTCAGAAATCTAGCATTTGCTATTACGGAAACAGCTACACCTGAACTGAAATCAGCTCTTCGCGAGCAATTAAGAAATGCAGTGGATACACATGCTAAGATAACAGAGTTTATGACTGCCAATGGATATTATCATCCTAATCATTTAGGTGATCAATTAAATGTAAGATTGCAGGATGCTCATACTGCTTTAAGCCTTAAAGATCAATAGGGGCAGATAACGTATGTTTTATGCAAAAAAAAATCAGCTGCGATTAAACAGCTGATTTTTCCCTTCTATATATTACACAGGTAGATCTTCAACCTTACACGCTAGTTATTGCTTCACCGGTACTGCGTTCCTGCTTTCGCAAGAGAAAAGTCAATTCTAAAAATGCCTTGAATTTGATTTCCTTATTGCAGATCACATCAGGATTTGGCGTTCTTCCCGCCTTATATTCTTCCAGGAAGTGGGTGAACACCTTATCCCAATTCCTATTAATGTTAACATTCTCATTTAATAAATTGTTCTGCGATTAATCGATATGATTGATGCTTATCTTTTGCTGAATATGTGATAGTTACAATCATGATTTCATCTGCTAATACTTGAGATTGAATTGCTAATATTTTTCTTTTCACTTCATTAGGAGTACCTATAATCATTTTCTTTTTTATTCTTTCAATAGACTTTTGATTAGGTAGATTTAGTAGAAATCTTTTTGCCTCATCAACAGAAGGAACTCCTTTGTTTTCTCCCATACTCTCATTTTGTAGTTCCCAAGCAATTGAACTTAAAGCAATTTCTTCAGCTTTTTGAGTAGTTTCTGCACATATTACTGATAAAGCCATAATGACGTATGGTTTTTGCCCTTTTTTCCTTGGTTGAAATGACTGACGATATTGTTGGACGATTTCTGCTCCATTTTCATCACTCATAAATTGTCCGAAACTATAGGCTAAACCGTTTTCCGCCGCAAAATTCCCACTTTTTCTACTAGTACCTAACATCCAAAGATCAGGACTAATTTGCGGTATCGGAGAAGCCTCTACTACGGTCCCTTCATTATCTATATATTTAATTAATTCATTTACTAAATCAGGCATTTTATAGACATGTTGCAAATAGTTATCCGATAATGCATTTGTTGCTTCAGCAGGACCACCCGGTGCCCTTCCAATCCCAACATCAATTCGATTTGGAAATAGAGTGGATAACATGTGATAGGTTTCTGCTACTTTATACGGCTTATAGTATGGCAATAAAACTGCTCCAGAGCCAATTCGTATATTTTTTGTATTTGCCCCAATATACCCTAACATTACCTCTGGCGCGGAGCATGCAAGCCCTGGCATTGCATGATGTTCAGCAATCCAATAACGTGAATATCCTAATGCCTCCCCTATGCGTGCGAGATTCATTGATTCCTGTAATGCTTCATATGCCGTTTGATTAGTTGAAATGGGAGACTGATCTAAAATGCTTAATTTCATAAGATGAAAACCCCCTTTTCTATTATTCCGCTTCTATCAAAGTCAGTTTATATTCACCAATTTGCCCTTTTTCGTATAGATTCGTAACTGATGTTGAATATTCTTGAATCGTTCCTCGGAACTGAAGATGTCTCTCAGGCACGATTACATCAAATGTTCCTTTGTATAATAACGTTGCTATGTCATGGTAGTCGTCACTTGAAACATGAAAAGTTAACGATATCTGAGTTTTACCTTCTATCTTTTTTTCAACATATTGTGCGATTTTAATTTCAGTATCATTTAGTTTGATTTCAGTAACCATTTCATCATCGTCCCTTTCTAGAAGTTACACATTCCTTATACATTTAACGTACTCTAACTTATTTTTCTAAAATATGGTGACGAACGTAAACTTTCTCCGTTCGTAACAACCATGTAAAAAGGTAATTAACCGTTTGCTGTGTTTTTCAAGAATGTAACCAACTTACTTGTGATTCGCGCTTTTATTGAATTTAATACAGCGTAATAGATCAGGCATCATAATAATCAGGAAATCTATAATTGTCATTTTACCCAATTTCTTTACTTATTTCTCTCGTAATGTTTCTACTCTAATTTTTAATTTCTAACATCTTTTCAATTTCTTCAAGATCACTAACTAAGCCGTTAATTTTCTTCTCATCTGGATAATCTAACAAAACGCCCATCGCGATTGTTTGGTCATCAGGATTAAATACG
Source organism: Sutcliffiella sp. NPDC057660 (assembly GCF_042800035.1). Lineage (NCBI taxonomy): Bacteria > Bacillati > Bacillota > Bacilli > Caryophanales > Bacillaceae > Sutcliffiella > Sutcliffiella sp. NPDC057660. Next base: position 107,273 of record NZ_JBHVHV010000008.1, on the reverse strand, counting down.
CGCTCGATTACGTTAAAGCCGGAAATAGAGGAACTACTTCTTCTGCTAATTCTTGTATTACCTCTTCTGCAGGGCGACGACTATATTTGTTATTTATAATCACATGGTTTACTCCGACTTCTTGTAATGCGTTTAAAAATTCGACTAAGAATTTATGGCCACTTCTGAACCCTAAGTGAATAGATGTTGGCCCTTCATTCGGATCCTCAGTTAAATCAATATATAGCGATTGGGCAAATGGTTTAAATCCATCTGTTAATGAACGATAATCTCTAATGAGTCTCTCTTGTTGAGCTGGATTACGTGGATAACCAAGTATTCCATCACTATTTTCCGCAATCCATTCCATCGATTGCCCAGAAAAACCTGTTACAAATACTGGGATATCGCCTGAAGCAGGCTTTGGCAGAAGATCTGTTCCTCCAGTCAGATTTACCCTACTAGAATTAATCGTTGGGAATGATTTTGCCCAAACTTCCTTCATCACATAAAAAGCTTCTTGATATAATTCAGTCCTTTTTTCTCGGTCAACGCCATAAGCGTTAAATTCAATCGGCCGATCTCCCGTTGCAAGACCAAATAAAAGTCTTTCCCCTGAGATTTTGTCCAAGGATGCTGCTGATTTAGCAAGATTTAATGGATGTTGAAATGACGTTATCGCACTTGCTGTTCCTAAGGCAATTTTCTTTGTATGCGCTGCTATATGGCTAAGGAATACCCACGGATCATACATTTGTCCTACATCTCCGAATGACGGATCATTTAATGGAACATCTCGGACAAATAGAGAAGCAAAATTGGCTTTTTCAGCAACAGTTGCTAGTTTTATTTGTTGTTCCAAATCCATTTCTGGAATGTTGCCTTGGTAGGCTTCTAGTGGAAAAAGCAACCCTAAAGTAAGTTTATTTTCTTGAAATGTTCTCGCATATCCATTATGTTTTTCAAATTTGTTCATATTAATTATCTCCCTTTTCATCTCTTAGAAGTTCAGTATATTATTAAGCAACGTTTTGTATTGGATCACTAGGAAACAAAAGCGAATACTTCATCCTTATTCTTGTGGACATCCATTTCTAATTTAGTCTAAATCTCTTCCTTACTATAATTAATAAATCAGATCCTTAAATAAAGCTGAAATCATAGAAGCGTATATAATAAATTAATATATCGCGAATTAACGATTTATTTTAATAAAAAAATATATTTATATATCCAGAAATCTCGATGTATAGTAATTAATTAAAGTGAATTGCTTGAAGCAATTCACTTTAATCCTCAAATCTCTTTCGCAATGTAATTGCTTATTTCCTTAATAACTTCTTCATTACGCTTATAATATGTCCACTTCCCCTTACGCGTTGCTTCGAGTAGCCCAGCCCGATGTAACATAGTAAGATATTGAGAAACTGTTGATTGTGTTACATTTAACTTTTGATGCAGCTGTGATACGCATACACCCTCTTTCTCAAAGCTAACCCCTTCAGAAATAGGGAGGGTAAAATAGTTTTCGGGCTCTTTTAACCACTTCAAAATCTGCAAACGTTTTTCATTAGACAATGCTTTAAAGATTTCTATGATATCCATAGGCTTATAATATCATTATTTTCCGATATGTCAATTTGTATTTTCCTCTATAAGGATATCAATCGAAGGTTTTTGTCCTTGCTTTTTTTATTAATTCGTTTTTTCCTAGATTCTATAGTTCCCCAGAAACTTAAGAAACTCCTTTTGAATAGAATGCTCATACTTCATGAGAGCGAATGTCTGTGCTTCCGGTAAAGTGATATCGGGGCAGTCAATCTCCATGAGCCTTCCCTCTAATAGCTCTCTTCTTACAGTAGAGATGGGTAGAACAGAAACTCCGAGACCTTCCACGATAAACCGCTTCGTTATATGGACCTGAGAGACCTTCATCATTTTAATCCGTGGGAACCTGGCTTTTATGATCTGGCACAACTCATCCCAGTATCCTGGATGATTATGGGTCAGCAACGTGCTTGACTGTAGCACTTCCTCAGCCTCCAAAGGATGTGCTCGTTCTGAATCAAAGCCATCATGGGGAGCTACTAGTACCAATGTATCATGGTAAAGGGAATGACACCTCACTTTAGGGTCGCTTCCAGGCAAACACGATAATCCTATGTCCACTTCCTCAGCTAAAACAGCAACTTCTATATCATGAGACTCAATTATCTTGATGGAAATCTCTACATGTGGATGTTTGGTAATAAAGCTTTTAAGTACATAAGGAAGAATAGTGTCTGCTATCAAAGGGGAAATGGCGATAGTCAAAGTTGTTGTGAAACCCTGCTGGTAGGACTGGAGGTCTGCCACTCCTTCGTTAAGCGCCTCCAGAATCTTTCTGGCATGAATCAAGTAGCGTCTACCTTCCTCCGTCAGTACAATATTTCTTCCATCACGAACAAACAAAATCGCACCAATTTCCTTTTCCAACAACTTGATATGGACGGTGACAGTCGGCTGTGATAGATATAAAAGTTCGGCAGCCCTCCGGAAATTTGCTGTATCAGCAGCGGTTACAAATGTTCGTAGCCAGTTGAAATCCATAGAAACTTTCCTCCTATTGATTAAGAAATTTAATTGATTTGATTAATAATATTTAATATTCATAATTAGCTTTATTTTATAAAATATAAGTAAGAAAGGAAAGGAGAGATTGAAATGATCCAGCAAGGTTTGAAAGGTGTTATTGCAGCAGAAACAAAAATTGGTGAAGTGGATGGCTTGAACGGGAAGTTGATTTATCGGGGATATGAGATAAGGGAGTTAACAAAAAAACTCTCTTTTGAGGAGGCAGCCTATCTACTGTGGTATGGAGAGATTCCCGATTCTGATGAGTTGTTAGAGTTTAAGAATTTCTTTTATCAAAACAGAGCTTTAACACCTGTGATGCAAGGGGTACTGGACATTCTTCCTCCAGATATGGATCTGATGAGTGTCATTCGCACCGTAATTTCCGCATCCGGCGATTCGTCTTATGGTTGGAAACCCACCCTGGAACAGGCTATTGAGATAACAGCAAAAGTGCCAACCATTATTGCCTACCGGAATAATAAGCTGGAAGGCCGCTCATACGTTGTACCTGATCCGAGTCTCAGCCATGTGGAGAATTATTTGTATATGCTGAATGGCACTCATTCAAAATCCGAACATGTACGTGCCCTTGAGACATATATGATTCTTACGATGGAGCATGGAATGAATGCTTCCACTTTCTCAGCAAGGGTGACAGCATCCACAGAATCGGATATGGCTTCAGCCGTATGCTCAGCCATCGGCACAATGAAGGGACCTCTTCATGGCGGCGCACCATCAGAAGTCATTCGGCTGTTGGATGAGGTGGCAAACCAGGAAGATGTTAAGGCATACCTTTGTGGAAAAGTTCTTGCAGGGGAAAAGCTGATGGGGTTTGGTCATAGAGTATATAAAACGCATGATCCCCGGGCACTTGCATTAAAAGAGAATCTTATGGAGCAGGTAGGAAAAGATGAGTGGCTAGACCTCGCGCTTTCAGTGGAGGCCGCAGCAATTGAAACCTTGCATGAGCTGAAGCCAGGCAGATCACTTTACACAAATGTAGAGTTTTATGCCGCAGCGATCATGAAAGCACTTCAGCTCGATTCCTCCCTCTTCACCCCGACATTCACCGCAAGCAGGATGGTCGGTTGGACTGCTCATGTACTGGAACAGGCAGAAAACAACACTATTTTCCGGCCTTTATCGAAGTATGTGGGCAAATGAGTCGCAACTTTTTACAAAATAAAAACCCCAGCAGAAGCATCCGCTGGGGTTAGACTTATTCATTTATCAAGTTATACCGTTAATTCATTCACAGCCCTCATCTGAACAGTACGATGTCTTATCCTTCGATTCAAACGTCTTTAATATAGGTTTTTCGTTCTCCTCTTCCCAAACCTTTTCAAGAGCCTGAATAAATGTCTCTACCGACTGGGCACCGGAAATGGCATATTTACGGTTTATTACAAAGAAAGGTACACCTTGAACCCCTATTTCGCGGGCTTCCGCTTCATCTGCACGGACGTCCTGCTCATACTGGTTCCCGCTCAGCACTTCTTCCACTTCCGCGACGTCGAGTCCGATTTCAGCAGACAGGTCCTTTAGGAAATCCAGACTGCCAATGTGTTTGGAATCTGTGAAATGTGCTTTTAACAGGCTTTCTGTTAATTCATGATCTTTCCCCTTTTTTTCTGCGAGCTTGGCTAAACGGTGAGCATCAAAGGTATTGGTTGGGATGTTAGTATCAAAATTGAATTGAAGACCGACTGTTGCAGCTTGAGCTGCAACTCCCTCGCTCATCTTCTTTGCTTCGGAAACTGGCATGCCATACTTTTTGGCAAGTATTTCATGAATGGTGAGATTCGTGTCACGCTTGGCGTTGGGATCCAATTCAAAGCTTTTGTATTGTACTTCTACTTGATCACGTTGTGGAAACTTCTCCAACGCTTCTTCAAGTCGTCTTTTTCCTATATAGCAAAATGGACAAACAAAGTCGGACCAAACTTCTATCTTCATTGTTTTATCGCACCTCTTTCTAATTAATGTCTGGTACATCTTATCATAATGTTCCAAAATCCTCTCCTATTTTGCTTAGAGTGGCAATGCAATCGGAACATCAAATTACTACATCAGTAAGGTTCCATTGGTTTACTAGATACCTGCAAAGGACAGCGGACTCCGCTCTCACCGAAACATGAGGAGGCCTTGTATTCCTTCCAGTTTCATAAGGTGTGCCGAGCCAAAGAATCTCTTCATCGATCATCACAAATGGAAAAGTAAGCTCTTCCACCACTCTCGTTATCTTAAAAAGGGGTTGACCAGAATCTCGACCTGTGACAATCACTAAAGTAGAGTGAGCTTTAAATTTCTTTAGAACCTCCAGCCATTGGGGGGAAAGGTTGGAAAAGCAAGGTATTCCGATAATGACAGACTTTTTGGATTGGTTCATATCGCAGAATACCTTTTCCAGCTTTAACGCATGCATCCATTGGACTTTTGCATGCTGATTTTTCACCCATATTCCGATATCTTTCGGAAAAGCCTGATATTGGTGGCACTCCTGATGAAGAATCAGTTTTCGAATCGTTTTTTGTGAGCCGATTTTGCTTTTCATAAAATGGGTATCACAGATATGAATAAATTTCCCTCTTGTCCTTGTGATAGCCACATTCAGTAAACGTTCGCTCTCTTTTCCAATCAAGAGCATTCCTGGTCGCATTAGTGGGTAGCTGTCTACCGAATCGAAAATCACCATATCCTTTTCACTTCCCTGAAATCTGTGAACAGTTGCAGAAAGTATCTCTGCCGTTGCCATTTCTTCCAAATACACCTCTTCCAGAAAAGCTTCCATAAGACTCGCCTGTGCGCGGTAAGGAGAGATATATCCGATGGAAGTTATACCCGAAAGATTTCCTTCATGGATATTTTGAAAAGAAAGTAGCAGATGCCATAGGTTCACTCTTGACCTTGACACTCTATCTATCATCCCATATTCCCCTGAAAAGCTTGTTTGCAGCAGGACGGAAGCTTCCCCGGCAAATGGCAAGCTTTTGGCCATAGCCTTCCGTTTTTTCTTGATTTCCGGATGATCTCCAACCAGGGAGTGATAGATATATTTATTGGTGAAGGAGGATATGTCCGGATGCATTCTTCTCTGCTCTTTTAAAAGCAGCAATTGTGGATGAAGCAACCCGTTTTCTACTGTATCCGCCACTCCTGCAAGGTGAAATATGTCTTCACGGAGCCATTTGTCCACAAGTTCATGCCTAGCGGAAGCAATTGGTGGGAGCTGTTTGAAATCACCACAGATGATGACATGCCTACCTAATGAAGCTGCAAAAGCGGCTTGGGGCACATAGGCCATGCTTGCTTCGTCGACTATGACCACATCATATTCCTTTTCATAGATGGTTTTGTCACCCGCAGCCTTTGCTAAGGTGGTTCCGATGATATAAGCATCTTCCAGAAAATCCATTTCTTTCTGGCGAATTTTCTCCAGAATTCTTCCGAGCTTGCTTTCAATTTCCAAAAGCTGTGCGGAATCCCTCTTACTGAAAGACTTATACAAGTCCCTGTTCAGAAGACCTCTTTCCTCTATCAGCGCATTTTTTTCCATTGCAAGCTCTGGGTGGTCCGTTTCTAAAAGCTGGCTAGTGGAAAGCGCGAATGGCTGTGAAAGTATGGAAAGGCTTTGTGTCCCGTACCGTAGTACATCTCCTTCCACAAAACGTTCCTTCTTTGATATGAAGGAAGCAATCTCTTTGATCAGCACATCCACCGCCTGATTACTGTGTGAAAGGATCAGCACTTTTTTCTTTTTGAAATATTTATTGGCTGCAACACGGGCAAGGGTATAGGTTTTTCCAGTACCAGGGGGCCCCCATACAAATGTGACAGGATTATACTTGGACCGGAGGATAAGCTCGTGCACATTGCTTTTTATTATCTCCTTGGGGTGATTCACTTCTTGGCTGGGATTTAGCAGCCTTTTAACCCTTGTACGCTTATTTTTATTTTCCTTCAGTTCTTCCATTCTTTCAAAAAGGTTATCTAAAAGTTCCCAGGGATCATAGTGGATGTATGCCTCTGAAAGATTGGTGCCCAAGGTTTCCTCAAAAGTGAGGATGACACTCTTGCCTTCCGAGGTAAGGACTTTCCCCTCCTTCGACAGAGTTCCCCATTCCAGCTTGATCTTGCTTCCAACGGGTATTCTAATTGATTGAGGTGCTTCAAAGAAATAGGTAAATCCTTTTTCTCTTGAAAATAGATGTCCATTTCGAACTAAATACTTTGAACTGCCATACTTTTTAAGATGCATGATTTCTATTTGGATGGCTTTTTGCCATTCCTTAATGTTACCAAGTAAGTTTTTCTTCATTACTATCTTCCTTCGTACCTGAAGAAACCCCGTCCGGATTGACAGGGTTTCTTGCTATTGTTGCTATACTATAGCATAATCCAGATGATGATTCTAACTACTAATCAAACCATTGGGCGGTTTCCCCGTCCACTATCCGCTCTAGCTCATTCAGAAAGTTCAACAAAAGAGGTCCCGGAAGCAGATCTTGAATGGTGACCACAAGGTCCAAGGATTCCGCCTCTTCCTGCAGTATTGGTCTTTTAGGAAGTGTAGTAAACCAATTTTCAAACTCATCAATGAACAGATAGAAATCTCGTTCGAATTTCTCTGCCCATTCTGCGCCTTCATCCCCCTCTGTCTGTTGCATCATTTTCCAATCATCGAGTGCCTGCTTCAAGCTCTCCAACACTTTATCTCTCATCTTGATCTCCTTCTCGATACAAAAAAGTGCCAGATCTCTTATTTATAAGAAATCGGACACTTTTCCTTCTATTTATAAAACTTTACTACTGTTTTCTCGACTTTTTTGTCTTCTTTTGATACATTTTTCGGCTTGATTGGTGAAACAGGTTCTGCTTTCACATTTTCTGTTGCACTGATCTCCAGGTAAAACGGGTTGGACGCTTTATCGCCGCCAAGGTAGCCTTTGAGGATTTTCAGCTTGCTTGTGGATCCTTTCAGCATCGCCTTGTAATCCCAGTCAATTTCATTTTTATAGGTACTATCCATTCTTTCCTTTAATGCTAATGCTTCTGATACTGCTTCAGCAGGCGTGCGGAAAAATGTATCCGCTCTTTTCAGCCCACGCTTTTTCATGCCGTCTCCAGCTCTTGCTTGATAAAGTGTTACTGACATATTTGGTCATCCTTTCTGTATGTCGGTTTCACACCTTTAGACGGTGAGTCTGTACACCAGGATACCAAAGGAAGTTACCTTCTCCCTCTAGTATACCCCTAAATGCCAATTACTACCACGATTATATTTTTTATGTGGGGAGGAATAAGGTCTGTCGAAAATATATTTACGGTTTTCATGGGCATAATGAGGAATATATGAGATAATGAATGAATGATTAAAACTTCACAATGGAAGAAGGAACAAATATTGAAACTAAAAAATAAATTTCAAGACAACGAAAAAGTTGTTTTAAAAAGCACAGGCGAGCAAGTAACCATCAGCAAGTTCAACTACGTTCCGAATTTAAAGAGATATTCCTACACACTAAAAGAGTATCCTAAAACTTTCTATTTTGAGGAAGAAATCAAACAACTCTAATCTATCCTTTTCAGGTGTAAACAGATGTCTAAAATCATAGTGGTCCCCTTCAGATTGCAGCCCTCTATAAAATTCATTTTGTCACCTCCATTTATCTTAAGCACACCATGAGAACCGGCTAAGGTTAGCTGGTTTTTTTATTTGGGTAGATAAATAAGAAGGCTATTTTCACAGAAATTGTTGCTTTTGACGAATACAATGTGAACACGAAAATTTACATATTTTCGTGCTCTTTTCGGTGTATGAGATAATATAATTTTTAAATTATACGAAGTTTATCTCAGTAAAAAATCCAAAAGCCGATTTTTTAAAGTCATAAGCAACAAACTTTACGAAAAGAGCTAATAAGAAAGAGAAAAATTTGGAGGGATAGTATGTTTTTATTACTGTACATTAGTGGTGGTATTTTCCTTATCTCCATAATTGTGTTCGTCGTCTCTGCCATTGCATTTCGCAGAGAGACAAAGCCCACATTTGAGTCCATTCAAAGGATTGAGATGAGACTGCAAGAGGAAAAGGAAGCTATCAATATCCAAACCGAAAAGATGAAAATTAAAAAAGATGAATTAAAAAATGATCTGGATTGGAAAAAATCTGTTTTCACTTTTACAATCAGTGAGTTGAAACGACTCCTTGATACACTGTTTAAAACAAGTGCCAATCAAAAGACGGATCATTATCCTAGAGAGATCTAAATCCTGAATCATAAAAAACCGCGGAAGCTCTTATGAGCTTCCGCGGTTTTTCATAATGCTGTGAATTCTTCATCATGATACATTTTATTCGTTCTAATATTATCTTTATGATAGATAGCGTTTATTTCTCCCCCGATGACCAATGCAAGTCCAGTCAGGAACAGCCACAGCATAAGTACAATCACTCCGCCCAAGCTTCCGTAAGTGGTCGAATAATTGCCAAAATTGCTTACATAGAAAGAGAATCCAAGGGAGATTAGCTGCCATATGATGGTTGCTACAAGAGAACCCGGGATGACTTCCTTGAAGCTTTTATCCACATTCGGTGCTACTCGATAAAGTATAGTTATTATGGTAAAAATGACTACAAATGCAATGATGAAACGCAGAACATTCAGAAGCATTGAAGTTCCACCAGGAATATTAATGAATTTCTCCAAGCTACTGATAATCACACCACCAAATATCGGCAGAAAAAATGCAATTAAAAAGGCGAAAATCAATCCAATTGTAAGACCGATGGATAATAGACGGACCATAATAAACGATCTGGTTTCCTGTGCATTGAATGCTTCATTCATCGCCTTAATAAATGCGTTCATGCCATTGGAAGCGGACCATATTGTGCCAAGGATACCAAAAGTGAGTAGCCCCCCATTAGGCTTACTAATAAATTCGTATATGCTGTCCTCAATCAGCTCCACTGTCTGCTGCGGCATAATCGTATTCAAAAATTCGATTGCTTTTACGGGATCGATGGACAGATAGGGAAGGATGGAAAGTGTTAATATCAACAACGGGAAAATAGCAAGCATATAATAGTACGCCTGTTCCGCAGCAAGTCCTGTTGCCCGATCGTCCTTCATTTCCTTACCTAGTCTTTTACCGAATTTGATAGCCCTTCCCATGCTCTCCCACTTCCTTCTTTGTATTTATTATCTATTTGAACGCTTTACAGGCAATGTACAGCAGCGGAATGAACCACCGGATTTAATGATTTCTGATATGTCCACTTCAATGACTTCATACCCTCTGTCTCGCATATCCTTGTTCACCTTCTTATTGCAAGGAAGACTGATTACCTTTTTATTCCCAATGGAAAGAACGTTCGTCCCCATGGTGAACTGCTCTTCTTTCGTAACCTCAATCAGCTCATAACGCGTGGACAAATAATCCAGTTCCTCTTTCCTCAGAGCAGGAGGGAAAATAAGTGCCTCTGATTGAGAAAGGACGTTAAATACACAGTCCAAATGCAAATATGATTTATCTATAGGGATTTCTTTAACTGTAAACCCTGACAACGCTTCAGAAAGCTTATGTATGGCCTCGCTTGAAGTCCGACCGCTGATTCCTATAAAAATGACATCACGGTCTACAATCACATCTCCGCCTTCTATACTGTTGTCTGTTAGTGATAGAAAGGGAGCGCCTTGCTCATCAAGCCAATTCTTGAAAAGCTGTTCTTCGCCATGTCTGATTTCACTGCCCATATTGGAAACAAAGACCTTATCTCCAAGCGTAAATCCAATATCTCGTGTAAAGACCTGCTCTGGAAACTGTTCCAATGCTTCCAGACTAATTACTTCAATTCCTTCCACTTTCATTTTTGCAACAAAATTCCGATGCTGCTTGGTGGCCACACTTTCATCAATATTCTCCTCTGCATACTGCTTTTGTGTTTCATTGATGATTTCGCTGATGCTCATGAATGTAGGAGGACACACCAAAACCTTTTCCAATCTTTCATATTCACTGTTGCACTGTAATTCAAAATTTTTACGAGTAGCTGCCATATCGATTGTCACTTGAAATCCCCCGTTCAATATCCATTGTTTTTATAAGATACATTCCCGAAAGTGGAAAAGCGTTAAACCTTTATTTGAAATATTATTTTAATAAATGATTATTATAAAAATGAGGCTGTGACAAAAGTATTTTAGCCAAAGAAAAATCCGAACTACAATTCATGATTCTACGATTAGAATGTTGAATTAGTTCGGATTTTTTCTTTAAAGAGTCTTTTCTAACCAAGATTATTCATCATTAATATTGAACATTATAGATATGTTCCAGCCTCTTTTTATCCATCACATACTATTTTCCGATAAACATTTGTGTCCAGTAATTTCCATCCTTAACATATCCTACACCGATGTGGGTGAAATTGCCATTCAGGATGTTTTTACGATGGCCTTCGGAGTTCATCCAGGCCTGTACTACTTCCTCAGGACTGCGTTGCCCCATGGCAATATTCTCTCCAGCCGTATTATAAGTAATTCCAAAATCCCTCATCATATCGAATGGAGAACCGTACGTAGGGCTTGTGTGTGAGAAGTAATTCTTTGCTTTCATATCCTTGGACTTCTCTCTAGCAACATTACTTAGAGCAGAATCCGCTTTAAGATCGGAAAGGCCGTTTTTGCGTCTTTCTGCATTTGTCAATTCAATTACTTTCTGTTCTGTTTCTGAGATTCCTTCTGTTGTTTCAGCGGCTGGTGCCTGGTCTTGCTTTGCTTCAGGCTGACCTTCAGGTTTTTCCTGTGCAGGTGCAGGCTGTCCTTGTTGTGTTCTAGGCTGTTCACCTTTAGGTTTTTCTTGTTGGAACTTATATACACCAAATTGTCCATACTGCTCCACTTTCTGAGAGTGCGGAAACTTATTGCTTGGAGTGCTTGTGCTAAAAGAGTTTGGATCGATGGTTAAAAACCCATGATTAATTTTTTGGACCTCTCCGCTTATGCCATCTCTTACATTACGATCATTGTTAATATTTCTTACTGTATCGTCCAATGCATTGTTATAGGAAGTGTTTTCAGGCGCTGCATTATTTTCCATATTATTATTGTTGTCTCCACATGCAACAAGCATGGATAGTGTTAATGTGAGTACGGAAACCAGATAAACAAATTTTTTCATGTGACATCTCCTTTTCCAAAGTTATTACGATAATAGCTTTTCTTTTAAAAGGAAAAGTATTATTGGTAATAAACGTGAAAAAAGGAGAAAACAGGTGCCTGGCCCCTGTTCTTTAACCTTCTATTATCTTTTCCAATAATCGTTGAACAGCGTAGCCTTCATCAAAGCCCACTAGATAGGCTTCGTGACCATCAAGCTTTTTAACCAGCTCTTCTATCAGGCTGTATTGTGGGAGCTTTATTTCGTTCAAATCAACAGGATGCCAATCTTCTCCCATCTTAGCTGATTTTACGATTCTCCAATCATCGAGCGCTACGGATTGCTTTGTGCCATGTATGGAAAAGGAGAGATGTTCTTTTTCTGCTTGTCCTACCAGGCCATCTACCAGAACTTTTATTCCACTTTCCAGTTCGATTGTTGCAATGGCGCCAATTTCACTTGCTGTTTCATCTGGAGGGAATTCCAAAGAACTTTGCACTTCTTTTACCGGTCCAAATAAAGACAATATCATTTGCAGATAGTGTGGGGTGATCTCCCTGATAAATCCACCCTGTTCCCTTTTGCCGATCCAAGGAGTTTGCTGCCAAGGCCTTGGCCATTCTGGAAAATGCATTTTAAGGTGAATACGCCTGATATCCCCTAGAAAATCTTGCTCCACAAGTTCTCTCATAAAAAAGAAGGCTTTTTGGTATGCTAAAGGAAAATGCATCGCATGAATAAGCCCGGCTCTCTCTGCATCTTTTAACATCTGTAATCCTTCCTGCTCCGAATTTGCCAACGGCTTTTCGCATAGAACGTGCTTATTATGTGCGAAAGCTGCCATCACTACGTTATAGTGGATTGCTGGTGGCACTGCCACATAAATAAAGTCAACATTCTCTTGTTTTATTAGTTCATTAAAATCAGTATAAAATGGAACACCACCAAGTTCAGTGGATGTTTGTTCAGCCAATACCTTATGTCTATCACAAATCCCCGCAATCTCAATGGAGGATGACTTTTTAAATTCTGAAATTAAGCGTTGTCCGATTACCCCAAGCCCTACAATTCCTACTCTTTTTACATTACTCATGCTACTTCCCCCTTAAACTTGAAAACACGAAGAAAGATAGTCTCCCGTCATAACGGAAAACTACCTAGCTTAACACCTTGATGAACTCGCGCATATAATCAGGCAAGTCTGGCGGACGGCGGCTGGAAATAAGGTTGCCATCCACTACAACCGGTTCATTCACCCAGGTTGCCCCTGCATTGATCATGTCATCTTTTATTCCGGGTGTACTTGTCACTTTTTTACCTTGGAGAATCTTCGCTGAGATCAGGACCCAGCCTGCATGACAAATTTGTCCGATCGGTTTTTGCTGGTCGTTCATCACTCTTATAAGCGATAAAATATCATCATACCTTCTCAGTTTATCCGGCGACCAACCGCCTGGAACTAAGATTGCATCGTAATCGTTCGGGTCCAGGTCATGGAATGACACATCCGATTCAATCGGAACACCATATTTTCCGACATATGTCGCATCGGATTTTTCTCCCGCAATGACGACAGACGCTCCTTCTTCCCTCAGACGCAGAACCGGATACCAAAGTTCAAGATCTTCAAAATCGTCACTGACGAGTTGAATAATTTTTTTGTTATGTAGTTTGATGGGAAACGCCTCCTTTTATATTGGCATACTGTCATTGTGAAGGAGTAAATTGAGTTTTGCAAATATTACTCAGCCATTTTTCACTAAAATATCATGCTTTATGTCATTAATGGAGGACAAGCCACTTAGGGCCAGGGTTGCATCCGCATCTGTCTGTAGGTTCTGAAGCACCTGTTCCACACCATTTTGCCCGTCAGCTGCCAACCCATAAATATATGGACGGCCTACCAGGACTGCGTCTGCTCCAAGCGCAATTGCCTTAATCACATCAGGACCTCTGCGGATTCCACTGTCGAAAAGGACTGGGATTTTACCCCTTATTGCATTTGCTACTTCCTCCAAAGCATCCAAGGCCGCAATGCATCCATCCAATTGTCGCCCCCCATGATTGGAAACGATAACACCGTCCATCCCATATTCAAGGGCAAGTCTGGCATCTTCAGGATGTAGGATACCCTTTAAAATAATGGGTAGATTCGTTTGTTTTCTTAGGAAACTCAAGTCCTCCCAGGAGAGAGTTGGTTCGTATACGACATTTACAAGTTCCTTTAACGCCGCCTCCAAATTGTCTTCAGGGCTTTCATGTAATCGTGATAGAAAAACCGGATCGGAAAAATAGTTCGCTGCCCCTTTCCCTAGTTTCAATGGTGAGTAGCCATGAGTCAAATCACTTTTCCTGAATCCCAGTAGTGCCGTGTCCAAGGTTACGACAATTGCCTCGGATCCTGCCTGTTCAGCCCGTTTCACAAAGCTTGCAGTGATTTCCCAATCCCTGCTCCAATATAATTGAAACCACCTTGTATTATCCCCTGATTCATGTGCGATTTCCTCAAGAGAATAGGTGGATACGGAACTTGTAATAAATGGAACGTTCATCTGTTTGGCTGCTCTCGCAGTTGCTTTTTCTCCTTCCGGATGGGCGATCCCCTGCATCCCGATTGGAGCCAAGAAGAAGGGAGTGGGGTGTTTCTTTCCGAAAAGGGTTATGGACAGGTCTCTTACTGAGACATCCTTCAAAAATCTTGGCCTTATTTTCCATCTGTGAAAAGCTTCTTCATTTGCACTCAATGTTTCCTCATGTCCTGCACCACTTTGGATATAAGTAAAAGCGTGAGGCTCCATTCGTTTTTTAGCTTCCTGTTCCCATTCTGCATACTTAATTATCCGTTTTTTCAAAAGGTCCACTGCCACTTTCTCACCCCTAATCCTTTTTAAGCGTTCTTGCAACAACATTTCCAAGAGTCTGAATGCCCTGTACCAAAATAATTAATAGAAAGACGGTTACATACATCACTTCTTCTACATACCGCAGATGACCATATCGATAACCGAGATCACCGAGTCCTCCAGCCCCAACAAGACCTGCCATCGCTGTAGCTCCAATCAACCCGATTGTTGCAATCGTTAACCCGAGTACAATGGAAGGACTTGCTTCTCGTATCATCACATTCCAGATGATATCTTTACTTTTAATTCCCATTGCTTCATATGCTTCCAAAACCCCTCTATCCACTTCAAGCAGGGAATTCTCCATCAGTCGTGCAATATATGGAGCGGTGTACACGACGAGAGGAACCATAACACCTGCTACACCCATCGTTGTTCCTACCACAAGTTTCGTAAAAGGCAGAATAAAAAATAATAGGATGATGAACGGGATGGACCGTACTACGTTTATCAATAAATTTAAAAGACCGTAGACATACTTGTTTTCCAAATTCTTTCCTGGTCTTGTCAAGACAAGGAGAATCCCAAGCGGAAGGCCGATCAGTACCGAAATGAAAAGTGCAATCCCAACCATTTGCAGGGTTTCCAGAACGGCTTGCCAGACAGCATCTCCCCACTCACTATGAAATTCGCTTATTGTGTTTAACATGATGATCCGCTCCCTCCACTTGTATATTTTGCTCTTTTAAGTATTGTATCGCCCTTTGAACCTCTGACTCTTCCCCTTTGATATGAACGAGAAGACTTCCAAAAGGATGTTCCTTTAACTGTGTAATGTTTCCAGACAAAATATTAGGATACACATCGAATTTTTTGCTCACAACAGCTAAAGCAGGATCTTTGGAGGAATGCCCCAGGAATTTCAAGGAAACGATTTCCCCATTATCCCCTAAAGTCTCTAATAGTTCAGGCGTGAGTTGGTGATTGAAAATACTATTTACAAACTTTTTCGTTGTAGGATGTCCAGGCGATGTGAATACATCTTTGGTGAGGCCCTGCTCGACCACTTCGCCATTTTCCATCACCGCCACCCGATCACAGACCTTTTGAATGACATGCATTTCATGGGTAATCAGGAGAATGGTTATACCCAGTTCTTTATTTATCTTCAGTAATAGATCCAGAATCGCCTCTGTTGTATCAGGGTCCAATGCGCTTGTTGCCTCATCGCTTAATAGTACCCTAGGTTCATTGGAAAGCGCCCTTGCGATTGCGACCCGTTGCTTTTGCCCACCTGAAAGCTGACTTGGATACGCGTCTTTTTTGTCCAATAGACCGACAATTCCCAGATATTTGTCTACTCTATTCTCTATCTCCTTTTTAGATACACCGGTCAACCGCAAAGGTATGGCGATATTTTCATATACTGTAGCGGTTTTTAGCAGATTGAACCCCTGAAAGATCATTCCTATTTTTCGGCGTGATGCTAAAAGCTTTTTGGAGGTAAGAGAAGTCAATTCAAGCCCGTCAACAAAAACCTTTCCTTTTGTTGGTTTTTCCAGAAGATTGACACAACGGATCAGGGTGCTTTTTCCCGCTCCACTGTAGCCGATTACACCAAAAATCTCGCCTTGCTGCACCTCCAACGAAACATTTTTCAAAGCCTCGATGCTGGATTTCTTGGAGACAAAGCTTTTGGAGATGTTATCGAGTCTAATCATTATGTATCCCTCCATTTTCTGAATAAATATTGTAGAAAGCCGCACCAATGGCGGCTTTCCTAAGTTTTGCTTTTATTACCATGATGGAACAACAGAACCTTCAAAAGTTTCATCGATAAACTGTTTCACTTCATCAGAATGATAAGCTTTAATCAGCTTTTTCAATACTGGATCATCCTTGTTCTCCGTGCGGACGACCAATGTATTTACCCAAGGAGAGTCTCCTGGTTCAATGAAAATGGAATCTTTGGTTGGAACAAATCCAAATTCCACCGCAAAGTTTGTGTTGATAGCAGCAGCTGCCAGTTCTTCGAGTTGACGTGGAATCTGGGAAGCCTCCAATTCAATGAATTCCAGGTTTTTCTCATTTTCCTCTATATCCTTTAAGGTTGCATTTGCACCAGCGCCTTCTTTTAATTTGATCAAACCTGCCAATTCAAACAGTTGCAAGGAACGAGCCCCATTAGTTGGGTCATTTGGCAAACCGACCTTATCGCCATCTTTCAGATCTTTAACATCTTTGATGCCTGTAGAATATATGCCCATCGGGAAGTTAACTGTTGTCGCTACATCTGTTAAGTCCAATCCGCGGTCCTTTTTGAACTGCTCCAGATAAGGCTTATGCTGGAAGCTGTTTACATCCAGGTCTCCCTCGTCCAACGCGACATTCGGCATTACATATTCAGTGAAAACCTCGATTTCTATATCCAATCCATCCTTTGCCGCGACTTCCTTCACTTTTTCCAATATCTGCTCGTGAGGTCCCGCTGTAACCCCGACAACCAGCTTATCTTCACTCAGGGCCTCACTCCCCCCTGATTCACTGCTCCCACATGCAGTAATAACTGATAATAATAGTGCTGTTACCAAAAATCCTAATATTTTCTTCATCCTACTCTCTCCCTTTTCCAATTATCTTTTCGATTACTTCAAATGCTTCCAAAATATCAGATGCTTCATATTCCCTTTTCATAAAGTGGATCGACTCTGAAGGAAGCAGGGTATTATTGGCGATTTTTTCTAGAGTCTCCCTATCATTGATGGAAAGGCCAAGATCGTGGAGCCTCATTGGAAGACCTGTTTTTTCAAAAAATGCAGCAAGTTTGGTGATTTCCTCTACTTTACCTTCCAATGCCAGTTGAACGAGTATTCCATATGCTACTTTCTCTCCATGAAGAAGATGATGGGTGGAGGGAATTTTCGTCAGTGCATTATGTACAGAATGTGCGGCTGCTATCCTTCCATAGTAATCTGCATAGCCACCTACCATTCCACCGAGCATAATGATGGCGTCGGTGACAGCTCGGAAACTGGATGTGAGCGTTCCCTTCTCCATATCAGCAAGAGCTTGAATTCCTTCTTCCAATATAATTTTTTTACAAAGCTCGGCTGATTGCAGCCCAATTTGCACTGGTACTGGAATGGTATTGAGGTCGTAAATAAGGCTCTCCGCCTCATACCATTTAGCAAGTGTATCCCCGATGCCAGCCTTGAAAAACTGTATTGGTGCTTTGAGCAAAATCTCAGGTTCCACCAAGACCATAAGCGTACTTTTAGGAAAAATGGTATACCGCTTAAACTGGCCACTCTCCGAATAGAAAACACTTAGTGGGGTCCAAGCGGCACATGTGGAAGCGACTGTAGGAACCAGAACAACTTCCACTCGCATTTCGTAGGCCAACGCTTTAGAAAGATCTAACACTTTTCCTCCGCCCAACCCGATAATGATGTCCGCATCCCATGATTCTGCAGTTTTTCTTAACCGTCTGACTTCCTCATCCGAACATTCTCCACTGTAGTGTTCAAAGTGCACCTGTAGGGATCCGAAATCAGGAAGATAAGATTTCACGGCATGCAGTGATTTTGTTCCATGTACGATGAAGACTCTTTGAAACCCATTTGAGTCTAAAAATTCAGGAAGTTTTCCAAGTACTCCCACCTCCGATTGATAGATAGCCGGTGCACCTTGTACGTTGATCATTTCATTCCTCCCTCCCAGTGTTGTAATACAACAAAAAATCCTCCCTTGAAAACAAGAGAGGATGAGAAAACTAAAAATCGTCCTCTCTTATCTTCCAGAACATTGTTGTTCTGCAGGAATTAGCACCTTTTCTAGCGTTCTAGAAAGGTTGCTGGGCGTCATAGGGCCAGTCCCTCTGCCACTCTTGATAAGAGTTGTAATTTTTGAAACTATTGAATTTTTAAAAGATTAAAGTTAGTATATGTTGCTGAAAAGCTTCTGTCAATAAGTTTTTTGAAATAATAAAATGTAAGCGTTTTACTACGCTAATCTTGTAAATAGATTGTCACCTTTGAACACCGCTGTTGATTTCCGCACTAGGCGCAGCGACCCAAGGGGCGGTGCTGGAGCCTCCTCGGCTTCGCCTGTGGGGTCTCCAGTCTACCGCTATCTCCCGCAGGAGTCTTCGCCTATTGCTCCAATCAACAGCTAGATTCTTAAAACCTACACTAGAAATTAACAAGGCCTGCTTAATAAAAGCAGAAAGTTAATAAATATAGTTGAAGTTTTCCTGTGCGCCAAGAAACTCCAATTAGTCGATAAATTGCTCGGCGAAGGACAGTTGGTTTTTTACTTGTTGGAATCCTGTGCCGCCTTGGCTGTTTCTGGCTCCTACTACATTTTTGGGCTGTAGGATTTCATAGATGTCTTCTTTGAATAACGGGGAAAATTGTTGATATTCCTCGATGGTCAAGCCTAATAGGAACTTTTGGTTGTTTATGGCATACAGGACTATTTTTCCGATTATTTCATGTGCCTGTCTGAATGGCAGCCCCTTTGTTACAAGGTAATCTGCAATATCTGTTGCATTGGAGAAATCCTGTGATACAGCTTGGTGCATCTTATCTTTGTTGACAGTCATGGTAAGGATCATCGGGGCAAGAAGGCGCAATGAGCCGTCGAGTGTTGCCACTGTATCGAACATCCCTTCCTTGTCTTCCTGCATGTCTTTGTTGTAGGCAAGCGGCAGCCCCTTCAAAACAGTCAGCAGACCTACGAGGTTGCCATATACTCTGCCGGTTTTGGCACGGAGAAGCTCCGGGACATCTGGATTTTTCTTTTGAGGCATAATACTAGATCCCGTGCAAAAGGCATCGTCTAGTTCAATGAATTGAAACTCCTGACTCGACCAGATGACAAGCTCCTCTGAAAGACGTGAAATATGTGTCATGATCAGTGAAGCGTGTGACAGGAACTCGACGATAAAATCCCTGTCGCTGACTGCATCCATGCTGTTCGGATAAACCATATCAAACCCTAATAATTCTGCGGTCTGCTGTCTATCGATCGGAAAGGTTGTTCCAGCAAGTGCGCCGGCACCAAGTGGCGACCAGTTTATGCGTTTCAAGCTGTCCTGCAATCTTTCTTTGTCACGTTCAAGCATCCAAAAATATGCTAGAAGATGGTGAGCAAATGAAATAGGCTGTGCTCGCTGAAGATGTGTGTAGCCTGGCAGAATGGTGTCAATATGATCCTTTGCCTGATTCATTATCGCTTTTTGCACGTCGTTCAAAAGTCCAATGATCGATTTCGTCTGCTTGCGAAGATACAGATGCATATCTGTCGCGACTTGATCATTACGGCTTCGTCCTGTATGAAGCTTTCCTCCAACAGGTCCTATCTCATCTATCAGCAGCTTTTCAATGTTCATGTGAATATCCTCATGCTCCACAAGAAACTCTACATTTCCATTGTTAATTTTTTGCTGTATCGTCAATAGTCCCTCTTTGATTGTATTTGCGTCCTCAA
This sequence comes from Sutcliffiella sp. NPDC057660, assembly GCF_042800035.1. NCBI lineage: Bacteria > Bacillati > Bacillota > Bacilli > Caryophanales > Bacillaceae > Sutcliffiella > Sutcliffiella sp. NPDC057660. Next base: position 87,177 of record NZ_JBHVHV010000008.1, on the reverse strand, counting down.
TGGCGATTATTCCGCAGTCCCCGAGCATCTGCACATGTGCGATACTGCCTTCGATGTCTTCACTTGCCAACTCTTTATCGAAAGTAATAGAGGCAGTGAATTCTTCTACTAGCTTGTCGGTTTCCTTGGTGAATCTTCCGCCCCATAGTTTAGACATAGGATGATAGCCTCCATTTCCAAAAATAAGTTTAATAGCTTGCTACTTTTTCTTTTTTATGAATTTCCGCATACACCTTGGTAGGCAGGCCCCAAAGCTTGATAAATCCTACTGCAGCGTTATGGTCGAACATGTCCCCTTTTGAATAGGTGGCCAGTTCCTCATTGTATAAGCTGTTTTCGGATTGACGACCGACTACTGTATGGTTTCCTTTTTGGAGCTTTACGCGGATTTTTCCGCTTACATGCTTCTGGGTTTCCTCAACGAAAGCTTGCAGCGCACCCACTAATGGGGAATACCATAATCCTTCGTAAATCACTTTTGCCATTTGCTGATCGATGGAGGTTTTGAATTGGGTCACTTCTCTAGGCAATGTCAAAAACTCCAATTCCTTATGTGCCTGAATCAGAATAAGCGCAGCGGGATTCTCGTAGACCTCACGGGATTTGATTCCCACAAGACGATTTTCGATGTGGTCGATACGGCCCACTCCATGCTTTCCACCTATTTCATTCAATTCTTCAATCAAGGGTACAAGGTCCATACTCTTATCATTAAGTGCTACAGGAACGCCATTTTCAAATGTTATCTCAAGGTATTCCGGCTGATCTGGAGTCAATTCAATCGGATTGGTCCATGCAAATGCAGCTTCGGGTGCTTCATTCCATGGATTTTCCAAAACACCTGCTTCGCAAGCTCTTCCCCAAATGTTCGCATCAATGGAAAATGGATTATCCAAATCTACCGGAATCGGAATATCATGCTTCATTGCATATTCGATTTCCTCATCACGTGTCATACCCCATTCCCGTACCGGTGCAATTACTTTCAAGTTAGGGTTAAGCGCCTGAATGCTTACCTCAAAGCGGACCTGATCATTCCCTTTCCCGGTACAACCATGTGCAACGGCTACCGCTCCCTCCTGTTCAGCCACTTCCACCAACAGCTTGGAGATCAAGGGGCGTGAGAGTGCTGAGGATAGTGGGTATTTCCCTTCATACATGGCATTCGCTTTAAGTGCCGGAACAATATATTCCTTCGCAAGCAGTTCTTTTGCATCAACCATGATTGCTTTGATAGCTCCTACGTCCAGTGCCTTCTGCTGAATTGAGGCAAGGTCCTTCCCTTCTCCTACATCCAGTCCGAGCGCAATAACATCGTATCCATACTTCTCTTGCAGCCATTTAACGGAAACGGAGGTATCAAGACCTCCGGAATATGCTAATACCACTTTTTCTTTAGCCAAATCATTCGTCCTCCCTAGAATAAAAATCTATCTTGTTGTATTTTTATACATTATATCGTAAAAAAAATCATCTTTCCAGTAATAGTTTCAAAATCGCCTTTTGGGCATGCAGGCGGTTTTCTGCTTCATCAAATACGACAGAATGCGGACCATCAATAATGGACGCTGTCACTTCTTCTCCTCTATGTGCAGGCAAACAATGAAGGAAAATATAATCTTTGTCGGCAAGTTTGCAAAGATCTTCATTTACCTGATAGGGAGAGAATGCTGCCAAGCGATCTGCTGTTTCATTTTCCTGTCCCATGCTGGTCCAGACATCAGTTACAACCACATCAGCACCTTTTATCATGGCTTTGGGATCTGTCGTACATTCTACCTTTGAACCGGTGAATTTGGCCTCTTCCTTCACAGATTCCATGATGGCATGATTAGGTTCGTAACCTGAGGGAGTTGCAATGGAAATATCCATGCCCACTTTAACTGCGCCTTCCAATAGGGAATGGCACATATTGTTGTTACCGTCACCCAAATAGCACATCTTCAGGCCTTTCAATCTCCCTTTATGCTCAAGTATGGTCAATAGATCTGCCATTACCTGTGCCGGATGGTGGGTATCTGTCAAGCCGTTGATGACAGGGACAGTCGAATGCTCTGCAAATTCTTCAATCGATTCATGTTCAAAAGTTCGTATCATAAGTCCGTCTACATAACGAGAAAGCACTTTGGCAGTATCGTGGATGGTTTCCCCACGGCCTATCTGGATGTCTTTTGAGCTTAGGAATATCGCATTGCCTCCAAGCTGGAGCATTCCAACCTCAAAGGATACACGGGTTCTTGTGGAGGATTTATCAAAAATCATCCCTAATACCTTGCCTTGCAAGTAAGGGTGAGCAACACCAGATTTTTGCATACTTTTAATTTCGATTGCTTCTTCCAACATGATCATTATTTCGTCGGATGAAAATGATCCCAGGGTTAAAAAATCTTTTTTTGATAGTTTTTTAGTTTTTTGTTTCGAATCCCATTTTAGTACACTTTGCATAAATATTCAACCACCTTTTTATTCTTACTTAAATAATTTTCCATGTGGGCATAATTGGGCTTAACTGTTCCACTTAACGCAGCAGCCATTTTCGCTGTATCCAGACTGGTGAAGATCGAGATGCCATATCTTGTGAATAAGGCCCGATAATGCAACCCGTTTCGGTTTTTATCCCTTCCCTTTGTTGGAATGATAATTCCTGCAGCACACGTCCCGGATTGGATGAATTCAGCCATGCTAACTTTTGTAATTTCCTCTACTTCGACTATTCCTTCTGATTTCAGATATTGATAGGTTCCTTGGGTCGCGGCTATTTTAAATTTCATTTCTACTAATTTCCTGATAAGTGGAAGGGCAGCCTGTTTTTCCCGATCTGAAAAGGAGCAGAAAATCTTGTTTGCTTTCTGGTTCGGTACGAATGGACTGTTCTTTCCTTGGAAGAACGCCTTGGAAAGTGCTTCTTCTACAGTTGATCCCAGGCCGATTACCTCTCCTGTCGATTTCATTTCGGGTCCAAGTACATGATCTACGCCTTTTAATTTTGTCACGGAAAAAACAGGCGCTTTGACAGTGAAGAAATCCGGTTCCTTTTTTAATCCTTTATCTATAAGCTTCTGGCCAAGCATGGCGTTTACCGCCAGCTCAATCATCGGCACCCCTGTCACTTTACTTACGATCGGTACAGTACGGGAAGCGCGCGGATTTACTTCCAAAACGTATACATTGTTTTCCTGAATAACAAATTGGATATTGGCAATTCCTATAATCTTGGCACTTCTACAAATCTTTTCTGTATATGCCAGCAAAGTTGCTTTTATAGTTTCCGAAAGTGTAATGGGAGGAAATACCGCTACGCTGTCCCCGGAATGCACACCAGCTTTTTCAATATGCTCAAATATTGCAGGAACGAATATCTCCTTACCATCCGACACTACATCAAGCTCACATTCCATCCCTGGTACAAATTCATCTACTAGCAATGGCCAGCTTCTGCCATCACCCATATTATCGAGCTGTAAATATTCAAGCATTTCTTCTTCACTGTATAGGATAAACATCGATTGTCCACCTATCACATAGGAAGGTCGTACAAGAACAGGGTATCCTAAAGAAGAGGCCGCTCCCTTCAATTCTTTCGTATTATGGACAATCATTCCTTTTAAATGAGGGATATCCGATTGTTCCAATAACTGATAAAAGAGGTCCCGGTCCTCCAATTGATCTATGGTCTGGATGGAGCTTCCTCCAATGGTTACTCCTTCTTTTTCAAGCTCCTCAGCAATATTGATGGCTGTCTGGCCGCCGAATTGAATAAATGCAATATCTATCTGTTCCTTTTTTATGATGGGAATAATGTCTTCTGCAGTAATCGGTTCAAAATACAGCTTATCGGCAATCGAAAAATCGGTACTCACTGTTTCCGGGTTATTATTAACTACAATCGTTTCATATCCGAGCTTCTTCAATGCCATGACAGCGTGGACAGACGCGTAATCAAACTCGATTCCTTGCCCGATCCTGATGGGGCCGGACCCAATGACAAGGGCTTTCTTCTTTTGACTGACCTCGACTTCATCATTCCCGAAATAAGTGGAGTAAAAATAAGGGGTGACTGCTTCAAACTCCCCTGCACAAGTATCCACCAATTTATAGGAAGGGAAAAGCCCTTTATGTTCGCAATACTTTTTCCACTCATGCTCCTTGCATCCGAGGAGGGAACATATGGTCGCATTACTGATATTCTGATATTTAGCTAACATCAAAGTTTCAGAGGGTAATGTCTCAATAGTGTGCATAGAAAGTTGATCTTCCACCTCAGCCATAGCAGCAAGCTTGGTAAGGAACCATTTATCAATGGAGGTCAGCTGATGGATCTCCCCAATGCTTAACCCTTTATGCAGTGCCTCAACAATGGCAAATAAACGCATATGGGTGGGAACTGTAAGCAGCTCCATCAGTTCATCAACACTACTCCCGGAAAGACCGGGGTGCGAAATGCCTTTGACTTTTATCTCCAGAGATCGAATCCCTTTATTTAACGCCCCTTCAAACGTTCGATCTATCGCCAATACCTCGCCAGTTGCTTTCATTTGTGTACTAAGTGTGTGATCTGCTTCCGTAAATTTGTCAAATGGGAACCTTGGAAGTTTTACCACAATATAATCAAGTGCCGGTTCAAACGATGCGAATGTATTGTTTGTAATCGGGTTGACGATTTCATCCAAGTGGTACCCTACCGCACATTTCGCTGCAATTCTTGCAATCGGATAACCGGTTGCTTTTGATGCTAAGGCTGAAGAACGGCTGACTCGCGGGTTGACTTCAATAATGTAATAGTCATCGGAATTTGGGTCCATCGCAAACTGGATATTGCACCCACCCACAATCTGCAGCTCCCGGATGATCTTCAGGGAAGCATTTCGAAGGATCTGATATTGTGTATCCGTCAAGGTCTGGGATGGCGCTACTACAATGGAATCCCCCGTATGGACTCCGACAGGATCGAAGTTTTCCATATTGCAGACAATGATGCAGGTGTCGTTCACATCACGCATCACCTCATACTCCACTTCTTTCCATCCTTTGATACTCTTTTCAATCAGTACCTGATGGATTGGACTCAGCATCAACGCATTCTTAAGGATAGATTGCAATTCTTCGAGATTATTGGCAAAACCGCCCCCTTCTCCACCAAGGGTATAGGCAGGACGCACAATGATCGGGTAGCCCGCAGACGCGACAAAATCCACCCCTTCCTCGAAGGTATGAACGATGCTTGATTCCGGTATAGGTTCTGTCAGGTCCAGCATCAACTTGCGAAACTTCTCCCGATCTTCCCCTTGTTTGATCGAATGAACGGAGGTTCCGAGAATCTTCACTCCGTATTTTTCCAAAACACCCTCATCATGAAGCTGGACAACAAGATTAAGTGCTGTCTGACCTCCAAGTGTTCCAATCACGCCGTCGGGTTTCTCTATTCTTAATATTTCTTCGACTGCCTCAGTAGTCAGCGGCTCCATGTAAACGATATCGGCAATATGGGAATCGGTCATGATGGTGGCAGGATTATTATTAAGCAGGATGACTTGAATACCCTCTTCCTTCAAAGCAAGGCAGGCCTGGGTACCGGCATAATCAAATTCCGCTGCCTGCCCAATGACAATCGGACCGGATCCAATCACTAACACTTTTTTTATATCATTATTTAATGGCATATGACATTACCTCAGTTCTTTCATAGATGCTTTTCATGAATGATGAAAATAAGTACGTGGTGTCATGTGGCCCTGGATTCGCTTCAGGATGAAATTGCACAGACAATATTGGCAGATTTCTATGACGAATCCCTTCCACTGTCCCATCATTGATGTTTTTGAATAGCACTTCAAATTCTGACAAATCCAGGCTCTCTTCCTTCACCACATAGCTGTGGTTCTGTGAAGTGATAAAAACTTTTCCTGTGGAAATTTCCTTAACAGGATGATTTCCTCCCCGATGCCCAAATCGCAATTTCTGCGTTTTTGCCCCGAATGCCAAGGCAATCAGCTGATGTCCCAAACAGATTCCTAAAGATGGAAAATGCATGCTTATCATTTTAATATCCGGTAACTGATTCTTCAGTTCTTCCGGATTCCCTGGCCCATTGCTGAATACGACTCCATCCGGTGAGAGTGCCTTTACCTGTTCAAAGGTTGCATGGTAAGGAAGCAGGGTAACCTTGCAGCCTTCTTTCAGTAATGCGTGTAGAATGGATTTTTTGTGGCCATAATCGATTAAGGCGATATGTGCGCCAGGATTGTCGAAAACCTTTGGTAGTATAGTGGATACTTCTTTCACCAAAAAATTTGTGGAGGTTGTTGTTGGGAATTTCTTGATTTCATTTGTTATCAAGCCCTTTACAGTACCGCGCTTGCGGATGGTTTTCACCAGCTCCCGTGTATCCACCCCTGTCAGACCGCTTATTTTGCTTCCTTTTAGCAGAATGTCGGCTGTTCTCTCTGATGAATAATGATTGGGGGCAGTACAAAGCTCTCCTGTAATAACCCCTTTAGCATATAATGTTTCCGCTTCAAAATCATTTGCGTTCACTCCGTAGTTGCCGATTAGGGGATAGCAAAATACGATTATCTGTCCTGCATAGGATGGGTCGGACATGATTTCCTGATATCCTGTCATGCTTGTGTTAAAGACGACTTCTCCGATAGACTCCTCTTGACTGCCTATCATTGTACCCGGAAAAATCTCCCCAGTTTCTAGAAGTAAGTATCCTTTTTCCATCATCATGCCTCCATGTAACGTTCTAATGCTATAGAGAATTTTTCTTCAAAATCTTCAATCTCATCTTTTGTAATAGTAAGTGGTGGCAATAGTCGGACTACTTGTGGACCTGCTGATACCAGCAACAGATTTTCCTGCAGTGCGAAGTCAATTATACTCCCTGCCTCCCCGTCTATTTCCATTCCAATAAGAAGCCCTTTTCCTCTTATACTTTTGATGAATGGAAATCTGATTTGCAATTTTAAGAGAATAGTATACAAACTCTCACTCGCCGTTATAGCATTTTCCAAGACCGTTGATGTAGTCAGTTCATTTACCGTAGCCAAGCCTGCAGCAGATGCCAACGGATTGCCGCCAAAGGTGCTGCCGTGACTTCCCGGCTGAAAAGCGGTGGCTACTGCTTCTTTTGCCAGCATTGCTCCAATGGGAAATCCTGAGCCCAATCCTTTTGCAAGTGTGACAATGTCAGGCTCGAAGCAGTATTGTTCATATGCGAATAGCGTTCCTGTTCTTCCCATCCCGGTCTGGACCTCATCCACCACTAGCAGTATGTCCTCCTCTTTACACACTTTCACGAGTTCATCTATCCATTCCTGTTTTGCGGGAATCACACCTCCCTCTCCCTGGATCAATTCGAGCATCACAGCAGCGGGGGCAGCGTCTTTAATTTTTCCCAGTGAGTTGAAATCATTGAAAGGAAAATGGATAAACCCTTCGAGCAAGGGTTCAAAGCCTGCACGGATTTTCTCCTGTCCTGTTGCGGAAACAGTTGCCATCGTTCTGCCATGGAAGGATTGGGAAAAAGCGGCTATTACCGGGTTGTTGCCTTTTTTTGCTTTTGAATAGGCGCGGACCAGTTTTATGGCCGCTTCATTCGCCTCAGCACCGCTGTTACAGAAGAATGCCTGATCCAGACAACTTTGTGAAGTAAGAAGGTCCGCTAACTTCTCCTGGTTTTCAATGGGAAATAGATTGGAAGTATGCCAGAGTCTACTTAACTGTTGCTGAATCGCCTGCATGACATTTTCAGGTACATGACCAAGATTGCATGTAGCAATTCCGGAAGTGAAATCAAGATACTTAGCACCGTTCTCATCCCATAAATAACTGCCCTTCCCCTCCACGAAATTTATTGGAAAACGTTTATATGTATTCATGACCGAAGAAAGAACCTTAATAGAATCAGCCAATGTTTATCATTGCCTCCTTTAAATAAAAAGTGGTTCCTACGCCTTTTCCCTGTACAAAGTCCTGAAAAATATGCTTATTAGCACCATTAAGCATTACTACTTCTTTGACACCTTCAGTTAATGTTTGAAAGGCTGCTTGGACTTTCGGAATCATTCCACCTGTAATGATTTGATTTTCTATGAGTCGATCAGCTTCCAAATTGGATAAAGTATGAATGAGCTCCCCATTGACATATACACCATCTACATCAGTGACAATACATAGGGATGCCTGCAGTGCCTTTGCTATCGCAGCAGCCGCAGTATCTGCATTGATGTTATAGCTTTGACCCAGTTTATCGACTGATACCGGTGAAACGACCGGTATCAGATCACTAGCTATGAGCTGTTCCAGGATCTCTTTTTTAACCGAGACAATGTCTCCTACAAGGCCAAGACCCCCTTTGTCATCCAATGGTTTAGCCTCGAGAAGCATCCCGTCCACACCACTGAGCCCAAAAGCTTTTCCTCCAGCTTTTATGATGTTTCGTACAATCTCCTTGTTCATGCTGCCTGACAGAATCATTTCGACCACTTGAAGTACAGGCTCTGTCGTTATACGAATACCATTAATGAATTGACTCTGAATCTTCATTGCCTCTAAATGGGATGAGATGCTCGGTCCTCCTCCATGAACGATTACAGGCTGTATCCCCTTTTGTTCTTTGATTTTCACAAGATCCAGATAGAAAGATGGTGGAACCTTATCCATGATACTCCCGCCGCACTTGATTACCAGATATTCCATTCTCCCACTCCTTTTATGTTCTATATGAGGCATTGATGCGGACATAGTCATAAGAAAGGTCACAGCCCCAGGCAGTAGCTTTTTCATTTCCCGCTCCAATTTGGACAAAAATCTGAATTTCCTCATTAGATAGATAGCTTTTTGCTTCCTTTTCTGAAAATCCATACGGCAAACCGTTTTCCACCACTTTGATTGGCCCTATACTTACGCTGATCAAATCAGGATCGAGTGCGATGCCGCTATACCCGATGGCAGACACGATCCTCCCCCAGTTTGCATCCTCCCCAAAAATTGCTGTCTTCACGAGACTTGAACCAACAATAGTTTTGGAGATCCTTTGTGCATCCTGTTCTGTAAGAGCTCCCTCTACAGTCACTTCAATCAATTTTGTCGCACCTTCGCCATCTCTGGCAATCTGTTTAGCCAATGATAAGGATACCTCTTGAAGCCCTTCCACAAAGAGATGGTAGTCCGGATCATCCTCATGGAGAAGTTCGTTATGTGCCAAACCGCTTGCCATTACAATGACCATGTCATTTGTGCTCGTATCTCCATCAACTGTGATCATGTTGAATGTTTGTGTTGTTACACTTTTAAGTGCCTTTTCCAAAGCTTTTTGTTCAATATGGATATCTGTTGTGATAAACCCAAGCATGGTTGCCATATTTGGATGGATCATTCCTGAACCTTTTGCAGCCCCACCAATGGTAATGACTTTATCTTTTATCTTTATTTGCAGACACTCGTTTTTTGTAAAAGTATCGGTAGTGAGGATCGCTTCTTCAAATTCAGCTGCATTGTTGTTATCTTCTATGCAGGTTACCTGTTCAATGCCATTCAGCAGTTTCTTTATTGGCAGTTGTTCACCAATTACCCCTGTGGATACAACTGCCACATCCTCTTCCTCTAACCCGGTTTGGTTGGCAAAGCCTTTTCTCATCATGTACGCATTTAGTAGCCCTTCATCGCCAGTACAGGAGTTGGCATTTCCTGAATTGACGATGATGCCTTGCAACTTCCCGTTTGTACTTATACTTTCCTGGGTCACCTTAAGAGGAGCTGCCTGAAAAAGATTTGTCGTATAGACAGCTGTTGAATTGGCAGGTACATTGCAATAAATCCAGCCCAGATCCCTTCTTTTGCGCTTGATACCGCAATGAAGGCCACCTGCAGTAAACCCATTAGGGGAACAAACACTTCCGCCTTCCACTTTGATCCATGCTTTCTTCTCTTTTACCGTAAAGTTTGCGTTCATTTTTATCCGTCCTCTCGCTTATCTATGGATATACAGGGGTAAACGTTAAACCCGTCTCATCCGGCCACCCGTTAAGTACGTTCAGATTCTGGACAGCCTGACCCGCCGCCCCTTTAACGACATTATCAATCACAGAAACAATGATAAGTTTCTTCGTTCTCTCCTCCACCTTGATTCCGATATCGCAATAATTTGAACCCAGTACTTCCTTAGTTGCCGGCCAAGTGTCAAGCGGCCGAATTCTAACGAAGAAATTGTTTTGATAATATTCTTCATATTGTTTTAACAGTTCTTCTGTCGTAGTTTCCACTTTCAGATCTGCATACATCGTACACATAATTCCTCTTGTCATCGGAACCAGATGTGTAGAGAAAGTGATGGGATGTTGTATGCCTGAAAGGACGGAGATAATCTGTTCAATTTCAGGTATATGCTGATGAGACCCCAGCTTATATGCCTTCATGTTTTCATTGATTTCGCCATAATGTGTTCCCAAGGAAGCTTTTCTTCCAGCTCCAGAAACACCTGATTTTCCGTCGACCACAATGTTCGTCGGGTATATCCATCCGTTTTCCAATGCAGGTGCAAGACCTAAGAGTGTTGCAGTCGGGTAGCAGCCAGGATTGGCAATCAACGTCGAACCAACTATTTCTTCACGGAAAATTTCCGGTAATCCATATGTAGCCTTTTGTAGGTTTTCGTTGGACGCTTGTGTATGTTTATACCATTTTTCGTATAATGCGCCATCCTTTAACCGAAAATCTCCCGACAGATCGATACAAGTGATCCCTTTTTCAAGGAATGCTGGAATCAAATCTTTGGATATTCCGGATGGAGTTGCAAAAAACATCAAATCTATTTTCGAAGCAGCTTCATTTATATCCAGTTCTTCAATTCTATCATCAACAATCCTTTGTAGATGAGGGTATTGTTCACATATCAGCTTGCCGCTCGAAGAATGGGAGGCAAGATATCTCAGTTGAGCATACGGGTGTTGCTGAAGCAATCGTATCAACTCCACACCGCTGTAACCATTCGCTCCGATTATTCCAACGTTCATTTTCATCACCGTTACCTCTCGCTAATAATATGAATCATTATAACTTTGTATGCATAAAAATACAATCCTATTTTTTAAAAAAGACGCCTCTTTTTAAAGAGACGCCTTTACTTATTCTTCTGAAAGCTTATTTATTGTTTTTGCAAGGAGTTCTATCCGTTCTATGAGAGATGGTATCTCCAGGTATTCCGCATCACTGTGGGCATTACCGCCAACCGGGCCCATGCCATCGATGGTTGCCACTCCCATTGCTGATGTAAAGGAGGCATCAGAGCCGCCTCCAGTTGAGGTATCCTTCACTTTCAGACCCATCCCAACACCAACATCTTCTATCATATGGAGCAAGGAGGTGGTTTGGGCATTTTTCTCCATAGGGAGGCGGTTCATCTTTCCTTCCAAATGGATTTCCGTACCTTTTACATCGGTTGACGCACAAATGGTTTGTATTTTTTCTTCCATAGGTTTTGCTTGTTCTTTTTCTGAAATGCGAATATCCACTTCTGCCATGGCAGTATCTGAAACGGTATTAACCGAAGATCCCCCTTCAATCAATCCCACATTGACACTGATTCCCTTCTCATGATCAGTCAAATCGTGCAGGCGGATAATTTTGTATGCAAGCTCTTCAATTGCACTTCGTCCTTTTTCCGGTTCGATTCCCGAATGGGCCGCTCTCCCCTTTACACTGATGGTATAGTGGCCTTTTCCCCTTCTGGATGTAACAACAGAGCCATCTTTTCTGGCAGGCTCCATCACTAAAGCGTATTTCTTTCCAGCCGCTTTATTCTCTATCAGCTCTTTGGAGGATGGCGAGCCGATTTCCTCATCGCTATTCAGTACAATCATTACATCCTGATAGGCTTTTGAATGAAACTTAATCAGGGCTCTCATAGCATATAAAACCGCCACTTGACTGGCTTTCATATCAATTACACCAGGTCCATATGCGCGGTTATCTCTAATTTGAAAAGGGCGGTTCTCTGCGGTACCCTCCGGAAATACAGTATCCATGTGGGCTATGATAATTGTTTTGGGGTTTTTGGCTAGTGGGTGTTGGATGATTAAGTGGTTACCATATTCCTCTTGTTTGATTTCTTGTACCGCAAAACCCATGTCCCGATATTCCTTCATGAGAATTGCCCCGATCTCATCCACCCCTTCCTTGTGATAGGAACCACTATCGATATTTACCATTCTTTCTAGCAGTTCTAGCATTTCATCTTGTTTTTCCATTAAAAACTGACGCATTTTCCAATCGCTCCTGACTTGATTTGCACAAATTAATAGTTTTTCATCTCTTCTCTAATACCATTATAGCGCTAATATGAGCATAATATCCTATATTTCATTTATTCTATTATTTTCAAAAGTTTAAACGTAGTAAATTTAGAAAGCAAACAAATTAAAACTTGAGTTCCTTTTACTGATGTGTTATATTTATTTGGCGATGAGCTGAATTGTGTAAGTCGATATTCGCGCTACTTGTAGCAATGCATGAATGTGGTCATGCAGATTATCGCCTCAATACGCAAAGAAGACACCTTCAACGGTGTCTTCTTTTTTTGTTAAATTTCTATTTTTATTATAAGATTGTACCAACACGTTACATAAAGGAGTCGTTACATATGCGATTTGGAATAATTGGAACCAACTGGATTACAGAGAGCTTTATTGAAGCTGCAAGCGAAGTGGACGGTTTCACTTTGACTGCCGTTTATTCACGTACATTAGACCGTGCCGAGGAGTTTGCGGCCAAATTTGGAGTAGAACATATCTATACCGACCTGCATGAATTTGCTGGCAGTCCCGAAATTGACGCAGTTTACATCGCAAGTCCGAATTCCCTTCATAAGGAGCAGAGCATTATCTGTATGGAAAACAACAAGCATGTACTCTGTGAAAAACCGATTGCATCCAATGCTAGTGAGCTTATGGAAATGGTACAGGTTGCAAAGGAAAAGAATGTACTGCTAATGGAGGCACTAAAAACAACCTTTCTGCCAAATTTCTTAACCATTAGGGACAACTTGCATAAAATCGGTAAAATCAGAAGATATTCTGCAAGCTACTGTCAGTACTCTTCCCGTTATGATAAATATAAAGAAGGTGTCATTCTCAATGCTTTCAGACCTGAGTTTTCCAATGGTTCTTTGATGGATATCGGCATTTATACCATTTACCCGATGATCGCACTTTTCGGTGCACCCTCTACCATTAAAGCTAATGCGGTGATGCTTGATTCGGGAGTAGACGGTCAAGGCAGCGTCCTTTTCGAATATCCAGGGATGGAGGCAGTCATCACACACTCCAAGATTGTCAACTCATACCTCCCTGCTGAAATTCAGGGCGAAGATGGAACCATGGTCATTGACAAGATACATACACCAGAAAAGGTGCAGATTTTCTTCAAAGATGGTACATCAGAAGACATAACAGTCACGCAAAAAGCAAAATCCATGTATTATGAAGCGGCAGAATTCATAAACCTTGTGGAGAATGGTCAATTGGAATCTTCCACGAACAGTTTTGCCAATTCCCTTTATACGCACAGAACTTTAGATGAAGTGAGAAAGCAGATCGGATTGAAATACATTGCCGATTAAATTGAATATGGCAATTACAAAAGACAGGAAAAGGGAATTTTCCTGTCTTTTTTCTATTGAGTTTTATTTCCCCATTTAAACTCTACCTTTCTTCCCTACCTATTTCTCTTTCTAGTAAAATGCCGCCCTTTCTATTAAAAATTGTAAAAATGGTCGTTTGATAGAGGATGTTTGTCCAGTCTTTTTATCTTTTCTCACATAGTATGTGGTGAGGTAGGAAAAGGAGGTGTGTAAATGGTAGATCGCAATGATATGCAAAATGAGATTTCCAAGCTCTCTCAAACTAGCACAAATCTTCTACTGGATAACATTCTTAAAAAGCACAATGTCAAGTTTGATAAGTCAAGTCTATCAAACGAGCAAAGATCTCAGATTAAAAAACTGGTTCAGGATTTACAGGAATCTTTTCAAAAGCTTCAAAAACAGGAAAAAAAATAAAGGGATAAAATGGGGGATTTTATAAATGAGCAATATGAATAATTGGTTGTTTGGAACAAGAGACTCCCACTGTGATAGTGGAAGCAAATGGAGTGCATTGGATCCAAGAGGTAAACACCCTTTGGACAACAGTGACATCGAGCAAGAAGCAGACCAAGTAAACAAAATGATTCAAAAATCTTATGAGCAGATCATTATCAAGGATTCTGCAGATGTAGAGGTTACAACTACTGATACACAAGTTGCCCTTTCTTTACAAGCTGCAATCCAGGCTGCAATTGTACTAGTAATCAGCGTATCCATTGCAGATAGTACAAAAGCGGAACAAATCACTCAAGAACTTTTACAAAAATCCAAGTCTGTTCAAGTCAACCATCAACAAACGTATATTCAAAATTCACGCGGTGTTAGAGTAACAACTACTGACACTGATATCGTCATCAACATTCAATTGCTGCTTCAAATTCTACTGGCTCTAGTAGTAAGAGTAGACATTCTGTAAACCAGGATCCAGAAATATTATACACCGCCACCTGTACCACCCACCTATCTTCACCCTCTTCATTTCATAGGAGGCTACCGCCTATAGCCTCTTATATAGGAATTTTTTAACGATCGACATTTGCACCATCCTTTTAAATACAAACCACACCAGGAAAATCACTATTCAAGAAGGCCCGTAGAGGGGGCCTTCTTCATTTTGCTATTGGCTATCTATTGGTTGGCAAGAAAATCGAATATTTATTGGCCAATGATTTATACGGAGCAACCATCTATAAATTGGATGCGTTTTTTGTACAGGCTTTAAATAGGAAAAATGCCCAGTTTCAAGAACTTAATGAGCATTTATCCCGATTTTTCATATGATATCTAAAACTACTTACTGGGAGTGTAATGATGAACGAGGAAGTGCAAGAACAACCTATCCCGAAGTTATATCTCCATTCAAATATAAACATGAGCAATCAGAGTATTCTAAGAAAAAGCTACTTGATGGAGCTATTGGCAATGCAGGCGCAAACCAACGATATACTTTTCCATTCAGTAACAGATGTGCATAATGAATTAGAAAAAACTAATTCAAATCAAGTACACCAATTTGAAAATATCCTGTTGAAAATGGATATGCAGCAGGAAGTAAGTGATCATCTTAAAAATGAAGTCCATTTGAATGATCTTAACAATAAAGAAGTCTTGGAGCGGTTAAAGAGTCTTGAAATATCGAACAGAGAAGTAAGCAAAACGCTTGAGGAAGAAAAGTTAATGAGTCAGGTAACCATTGACCAGCTTTCCTTTCAAGAGGATTTGACACGGGAAATTCACAACAAACTGGAAAATTATGAAAAGTTGTACAAAGACATACAGCAAAAAATGATTGAACAGGAAGTCTTTTACGATCAAATAAATCGGCAATTGGAAATACAGGATATGTTCCACCAGACAGTCATCCAGCGCATGGATAAACAGGATGCTAATACAAAGCAGATCGAGAATAAAATGGATAGTCTCAGAGAAGCTATGATAGGAAAAATTGAAACTGCTATCGATTATTTTGAAATAAAATATAAACAAACGCTCTTCTTTTTGGGAAATCTGTTGAACCCTAAGGAAAAACGCCTCATACACAGGCTTCCTCAGCAAAAGGATGAACCCCTTGAAGAAAACGAAGAAATCAAAAAGGATTAGCTGCTTTGTAAGCAGCTGTCCCTTTTTAAATTGATTTTTCAGAACATTCATACTAATATTTAAGTATCATAGAAAATGGAGGTATTTCAAATGGCAGAAATCGTACATAAAACAATTGGAGATCTATTGGATGAAACTGCAGAAAAATTTCCGACCAAGGAAGCTGTCGTCTATGTAGAACAGAACCTTCGCTATACATATCGAGAGTTCCAGGATGTATGCAATACCGTAGCAAAAGGTCTTATGGGGATGGGAGTGAAAAAAGGTGATCACATAGCCATCTGGGCATCCAATAAACCGGAATGGGTCATTACCCAATATGCCAGTGCAAAGATCGGAGCCGTACTTGTAACTGTTAATACAAGCTACCAATCCCAGGAACTCGAATACCTCCTGAAACAATCCGATTCTACTACCCTCCTACTCATGGAAGAATTCAAGGGGGCCAACTATCTCGATATATTCAAAGAAATCTGTCCTGAGGTTACGGAGCAACTTCCGGGCGATCTGTCATCTTCACGGTTTCCGAAACTGAAAAATATCGTCTTCCTGGGGGACGAGCAGCAGACTGGGATGTACACATGGCATCATTTATTGCGAGCAGGGACTGAAATTTCAGATGAAGCCTTACAGGAAATTCAGCAAAGCCTCACGCCTGATGAAGTGATCAACATGCAATATACATCAGGTACAACCGGTTTTCCAAAAGGAGTCATGCTCACCCACTCTAATATAATCAATAATGCCATCAATGTCGCAGAATGCCAGCGCCTGACAGATGCGGATAAGATCTGCATCCCTGTCCCTTTCTTCCATTGCTTCGGCTGTGTGATGGGTACTCTTGCAGCGGTCGCAACCGGTGCAACAATGGTTCCTCTCGTCACATTTGACCCTTTGCTTGTTCTAAAGGCGGTGGAACAGGAAAAATGTACAGCTCTTTACGGCGTTCCGACCATGTTCATAGCCGAGCTGAACCATCCCCAGTTCCACGACTATGACCTCTCGAGCTTACGAACCGGCATCATGGCCGGCTCCACCTGCCCAACAGAGGTAATGAAAAAAGTGGTCCATGAAATGGGGGCTCGGGAAATCACGATAGCCTACGGACAGACAGAAGCATCACCAGTTATTACACAAACCAGACCTGATGATAGCATTGAACGAAGAGTTTCCACTGTGGGTAGCGCCCTGGAAAATGTAGAGGTGAAGATCATCGATCCCACAACGGGAGAAACCGTTCCAAACGGTGTTCAAGGGGAGCTTTGTACTAGAGGATATTTGGTGATGAAGGGCTATTACAAAATGGAGGAACAGACACTCTCCGCAATTGACTCGGATTCGTGGCTTCATACAGGAGACCTCGCCACAATGGATGACGAGGGATATATCCAGATTACTGGCCGGTTGAAGGACATGATCATCCGTGGTGGGGAAAATATCTATCCTCGTGAAATTGAAGAGTTTCTCTACACGCATCCCAAGATTTTTGATGTCCAGATTGTTGGTGTTCCCGACGAAAAGTTCGGCGAGCATGTTGCCGCCTTCATCAAGGTGAAAGAAGGCGAACATCTCTCCGCTGAGGAAGTAAAAAACTATTGCACTGGGAAAATATCGCGCTTTAAAATTCCGTACTATGTAGAAATAGTAGAAGAGTATCCGATGACAGCGTCCGGGAAAATACAGAAGTTCAAGTTGAAGGAATATGCAATGCGGGAGCTTGTGAAGTAAACTTTTTATAGTGTTGGAGGCTGCCCAGAGTTTGCTTATTAGAAGTCCATTAGCTGCGTTCTATTGACCTTTTTGCGCGTGTTTCTCTAGGAGCAGTCCATTAGTGGCTTTTGAAAAGCGACCTTACGTTTTATTAAATCTCTGGGTGGATTGAATATAGGGGTGTGGAATAAAAACTAGAAGAATTTGCAAAATCGCTAGAAGAGTAGTAAAAGGGAGTACCACCATGTGGCCCTCCCCGTTCTCCCTATATCTTAATCACTTTGCTTACATCAATAATCGCACCAACAGCTTTCTCCAAATCAGCCCGGCTCACATCATAATGTGTTGTCAATCTCACCTGAGTAGGCCCGAACGTTACGGCGAGGACTCCTTTATCTTTCAATGCAGCTACAAACTTGTCTGCAGAACATCCAAGGCCGCCCACTTCCAAGACAACGATATTGGTGTCCACTGTGTTGGATATAGCCATACCTTCAATCTCTCCAATTGCATCAGCCATAAACCTCGCATTTTCATGATCCTCGGAAAGTCTGTCCGTCATTTTAGTCAACGCTACTAATCCAGGAGCAGCAATGATTCCGACCTGTCTTAAACCGCCACCTAAACGTTTTCTCCACTTTCTGGCTCTTTTTATGAATTCCTCCGAACCTGCTAGTATGGAACCGACTGGTGCACCAAGCCCTTTCGAAAGGCAGATCTGCACTGTATCACTGTACTGGGTAAATTCCTTAATCGAACAATTTGCACCAGCTGCTGCATTAAACAGCCTCGCCCCGTCCACATGCACTGGGATATGGTGAGCCTTTGCATGCCGATAGATATCTTTCATATTGGATGCAGGAACAATAGCCCCACCAGCACGGTTATGAGTATTTTCTATGCAAATCAAACCCGTTTCAGGAAAGTGCTGGTCCTCTCCCCTGATGGCTGCGAGCACATCTTCAGGATTCATTGCCCCGTTTATCCCTTTGATTGTTCTTGTTTGAACCCCAGCCAACGCTGCCACAGCCCCCGATTCATAATAGAAAATGTGAGAATCAGCCTCCAGCAATATTTCATTACCTGGACGGCAGTGAGTAAGAACAGCAATCTGATTCCCTTGTGTACCGCTTGTAACAAACAGCGCCGCTTCCTTCCCCAGCATTTCAGCCGCTTTCTCTTCCAATCTGCGAACAGTAGGGTCTTCACCATACACATCATCCCCCACTTCCGCTTCATACGCAGCCTTCCTCATTTCTTCTGTCGGTCTTGTAATGGTATCACTTCTTAGGTCTATCATTAATTTTCCTCCATCTGGGACAAGGGACCTGTCCCTAAGTTATTTATCTCTTTATTGAATAATTTTATTGGCTTTCTGGCAAGTTATTATTATGAAATATCCATGGTAAAGAGGTTGGAAAATGTCGACAGAATCTAAAGATCAGTTATCTGATTCTAATGCAGAAAATATACCTTTGATTAAAAGATTGTTTGGGAATAGTTCTGATTTGTCAGAAAGAGAATTAATGCTGCCACACATTAATACCAAAGCACACCTCCTGTATATTGATGGAATAAATGATACTGATAAAATAGAAAAGCATATTTTAACACCCCTATCCCTATTTAAGGTTGATAAAGAGAGTTATAAAGGTTTCATTATCGATTATCTTCGATTACAAGTGATTAATAGTGTAAAAGTGGAAGTAGTAACTGAGGTTACATCTGTTATTAAAGGAATTTTGGACGGTAAAACGGCGATATTTGTAGATGGAGAAATTTCGTGTCTTCTTGCAGATACGGCTTCCTGGCCAGAATGAAGTGCTCCCGAACCAAAAGCGCAAAGGACTTCAACTGGTCCTGACATCGGATTCAATGAATCTTTGGAATACAATACTGCTTTAATTCGTAAGACAATAAAAGATTCCTATCTCCGAATAGAAAAGATAAGTAATCCTTATGTCAAAACGTCAATAACTCTTGTCTATCTAGAAGGAAAAGTGGACAAAGAAGTGCTGGAAACGGTAAGAAGAAAAATAAACAAAATAAATATTCCTGTGGTACTGGATGTGAACTACCTGGAAGAATCATTGACAGATGAGACAACCTCCATGTTCCCATTGACCATAACAACCGATCGTCCCGATGTAGTAAGTGCAGAGGTACTAAGTGGAAAAATTGCCATCGTTGTAGATGGGACACCTTTTGTCCTTACCTTGCCATCTGTATTCATACAGTTCTTTCAATCACCTGACGACTATTACATTCTAAATAGAACTATTCAAACGAAAAGAGCTGCGAGATTTATCTTTTATTTGTTAGCAATACTATTGCCTGGTCTTTACATATCGTTTACCCTATATCATCCTGGTTTGATTCCAACAAGCCTTCTGATTGGTCTTATAGCTCAAAGGGAAGTTGTTCCCTTTCCTACTATTGTGGAAGTATTGGTATTTATCTGGCTTATCATCATCATTACCGAAGGGTCCCAGAGGCTCCCATCTGGAGTTGTCTTGACTGTAACTGTCTTCGCGTCTATTACCCTTGGGCAGCAAGCAGTGGAAGCACAGCTCGTTCAGCCTGCCACTCTTGTGGTACTCAGTGCCTCCTACGTCATGTCCACTTTAGTTCCAATTTATAGCCTTGCCAGGGTCTATAAGCGATTAACCATGCGCTTCATTGTGCTTGGAACACTCTTGGGACTCTACGGAATATTGGTTGGCCTGATTGTGTTGCTGCTTCATCTCAGTTCTCTCCGTTCATTTGGCGTACCCTATCTATCACCACTTGCGCCTTTTCAAATGCAGGATCAGAAGGATACAGTATTCCGGCTGCCCATGCAATACATAGTAAACAATTCAAAATCAGAATTGAAAGAAGATCCAATGAAAAAAAAGTAGAGGCTGATCATCGATGATGTGGAAAAGAAACTGGCTATCTATCGCTACAACAATTTTTTTATTAGGTTCATGCTTCATTGTCGGGAAAAATGCAGAAGATTCCCTTATCAAAAACCTGATCATTATTTCTGCTATTGCTGTTGATATAAAGGATGAGGAATTATTGGTGACGATACAAGCAATCGATTCCACCGCCATAAAAAACAGTTCTACAAGCCAACTTGGATTTATCCTCTATCAGGAGAGTGGGCGTACGATTACCGAAGCTATTCAGAAAATACACACATCCTTTTCAAGATTCATTTTCCTCGATGACGTCAAAGTGATCCTTGTAAGTGAAGCGCTTGCTAAATCAAGGGGGATTAATGATGTCGTAAATTATCTATTCATGGAGCAGAGCATCTCCTCCAACACCATGTTTTTTGTCAGCAAAGACACTTCAGCACATAATATCCTCGCGATGTTTACTCCCTTCCAAAAAGTATCTTCGCAAAGGATTGTGGACATGATTGAAAATATTAAAAACTACTCCTCCTTTGCCATACCGGTATATCCAAACAGGGTGAAAAATCTCCTTTTGAATTATCCTGTTGTCAATAATGTGATTCCATATTTAAGAATTGTTGGAGATGATGAAATTGGAATGACAAAGGAAAATATTGAGACTTATCAACCTGCATCTAGAATCACTATTGATGGGATGTCTTATTTTAAAAATGATAAACTGGTGGATTATCTTAGTAATGAGGAAAGCCAAAGTCTATTATTCTTGATGAATAATATCAAGGGTGGATCCATTGAAGCCGGCTGTCCACAAGGAGATGGATTTTTTTCATATTTTATTAAAAAATCCAAAACTTCATTTAACGTAAGATGGAACAAGAATTCTCCAAAAATAACGGTTGATGTCAAAGTAGATGGGAGAATAATCGAATCCGAATGTAAGGATTCGTTTACCCATCCAAATCTAGAGAAGTTTAGAAAGCAGTTATCGGATCAAGTAAAAGATAACATAACCATCCTCATCCAAAAGAGTCAATCTGAAGAGCTTGATTATATCGGAATCGGAAAAGAACTTTATCTATCTGAGCCGAAAAAATGGCGTAAAATTGAAAAGGAATGGTTTTCCATTTATCCGGAGACTCCATTTGAAGTAGTAGTGGATATATCTGTTACAAAAACGGGAGACGCATCGTCGCTAGAATAGCTAAAATAAGGATGAGGCCAATGAATACAACAAAAATATCAATAACTCAGGCATTTACATTACTGACCCTTTTCCTTCTTGGTTCATCCGTTGTATTGGGGCTAAACCTGGAAGCAGAAGAAAACGCATGGGTCATCAATACAGGTGCGTCCTTGTTTGGTATCTTCCTTTTTTTCTTTTATACGTATATTCTACAAAGAAATGGCTGGCCCGAATTCCATCAACTATTGGAAATCGCCTTTGGAAAGCTGCTAGGTAAAATCTCACTTCTTCTATACAGCTTTTATTTTCTCTATATAGGAACTCGTGTAATGAAGGATTTCATCTATTTTGTCAGCCATATTTTCTTTTACAATGCTGATCACGGGATCATTTCTTTTGTATTCATCTGTCTGATTGGCTATGCAGCCACATTGGGTCTGGAAGCAGTGGCCAGGACTTCGGAACTATTATTTGCCATTTCATTATTTCTTATTATATTGATAATTTTATTCTCTTTCCTATCAGGAATTATAATGGTTGAAAATATCCGCCCTTTTATTGATCTTGAGGTAATTCAACTAACGAACTGGATTAAATATATCACCTTCCCTTATGGAGAAATGGTAGTGTTTTTGGTGATATTCCCATTTATAAACGACAGAAAAAAATGGATGAAACGTGGTTGGATCTCCGTCGTACTCTGTGGGTTGATTCTAATTTCTATAACAGAAATCATCATTGCCATTTTAGGGGCAAAGGTATCTTCTCTTTATACTTTTCCCCTGGTGAAAGCTATTGAAATGATTGAATTCCTCGGAGTCATTCAGCATTTGGAGCTTCTGACAGCTTTTTCTTTTATTATTGTAGGCTTTGTAAAAATGTCTATATTCTTTATCGCTGGTATTAAAGGCGTTTCATACACTTTCCCATTCTTGCAGGAAAAGTTCATCATCTTTCTAATAGCATTATCCGTCTATATTGCAACCTTTTACATTGCCGAAGACATGCCGGAACACCTGTACATCGGCCTAAAAATCGTCCCGGTATATCTACATATCCCTTTCCAATTTATCATTCCACTTATTATATTGGCACTTACCGCGATAAAAAGTAAAAGCAACAGGTTCCTTGGTTCTTAATAGAAACGAAAATTATTTCGAAATCCGTAAAAAACGATACCTTTTGCACAAAATGTCATGCTATGATAATCATAGTTCAGCGCAAAGGGAGTATTCGATATGTTAGCTCAAAAAATCTCTTTACCTAAAGAAGAAAACAAAACAGTCTATTCCATCCTATTCATCATCGGCCTGGTACACCTTTTGAATGATGCCATCCAATCGGTTGTCCCTGCTTTGTTTCCGGTGCTGGAAAGTTCAATGGGACTGACATTTACGCAAATCGGCCTGATTGGATTCGCTTTAAATGCAACCTCTTCCTTGATTCAGCCTGTAGTCGGATTATATACAGATAAACGACCTTCGCCCTACGCTCTTCCAATAGGTCTGATCTTTTCCTTTATTGGGATTATAGGCCTTGCACTTGCGCCTACATTCTGGCTCATCATCATCTCAGTCATGTTTATCGGGATAGGCTCTGCCACGTTCCACCCGGAAGGTTCGAGGGTAGCCTATATGGCTGCAGGGAACCGGAGGGGATTGGCACAATCAATCTATCAGGTCGGAGGAAATTCCGGTCAGGCGCTTGCACCGCTGATCGCAGCATTTCTATTGGTCCCATTCGGGCAATTCGGTGCCATATGGTTCACCCTCGTTGCCGGTCTTGGGGTGTTTCTATTATTCTATATTGCCAAATGGTATAAAATGAAGGTTTCTGAATCAGCTGTAAAAGCCCCGGTTAAGAGAAAAACAGCTGCCAGCAGCAAACAGCTGGAACAGAAAAAGCTTGTACTATTCTCTATTACTCTATTAATTTTTCTAGTATTCGCCCGCTCCTGGTTCCATGCAGGAATAACAAATTTCTACCCCTTCTATCTGATTAAAAATTATGGACTGTCCATTGCCGAATCCCAGATCTATATTTTCATTTTTCTTGGAACGGGAGCCGTCGGGACTTTCTTTGGAGGACCGCTTGCCGATCGTTTTGGGAAGAGAAACATGATCCTCCTAAGTATGCTGGGTTCTGCACCGTTGGCTTTCCTACTTCCTTATACCGGTCCGATGCTCTCCTATGTACTATTGGGTATCATCGGGTTCATCATCCTTTCCAGCTTCTCTGTAACGGTTGTATACGCACAGGAGCTTGTCCCTGGTAGAATTGGACTCGTATCCGGACTTATTGTCGGCCTCGCTTTTGGAATGGGAGCAGTCGGTTCAGTAGTTCTTGGTATCCTCGCAGACTGGATAGGTTTAAATAATACAATCATGTTTGCAGCTTGCCTTCCATTGATTGGATTACTCACCTTCCTGCTTCCAACAGATCAAAAGTTGCGGGAAATGAATGGAGATTGACCCAACGAAGTCACTTCCCTATACTGGTAGAGTGATTTCCAAAAGATAATAAATTGAATTAGGTGATTAATCTTGGATTTTGATATTCAGTCTTTAGCCTTTTATGTGATTGAAATTGAAGGAAGCGGCGATACTGCAAAAAAGCTTTTTAAACAAATGGCAACCCTTGACGAAGCGCAGTATCAGGAGAGCCCTTTAAAATCTTTTCTGGATGGGGAATTAATGAAAATCTCCAAACGCAAGGTGGACCGCCACCCAAAAAGTGATCAGGTACCAACAAAAATTGGACGTTTCACCGTGGAACCGGGGTATGATCTTGGATCAAATCCAAACTATAACCTATTCCATCGCATTAAATTTGCAGAAACAATGGAGCAGTTCTCCAAGGCAAGTGAAGAAGTCGCAGCCACTTATACAGACACTACTGCAGTAAGAGGCGGGGTGTTGATCGTTTCACGTGCCAAGTTGAATAAGTATTTTGATGAACCATTCGTCTTTGTCCTAAAATGTGACTTTGAGCAGAAGGTAGCATCCATCACGGACGAGAAAACATTGATACATAATGTGCAAATGGCTATTACAACCAAAAACATGAAGTCCATTCAGTACCCTTTCATGCCAGAGGAAGGGATCGTGGAGGAAGGCGAATTGAAGATTCATCAATCCTCCCATTCCCGATATTTTGAGGATTTCCTGAAATATGTGGAGTATGGGGAATCGATGCCGGAGATCATCAAGACGCAAGTAATGGGAATGGTGCATCAGGAACTCGCAGAAACCTATCAGGATGAAAGTGAAGAAAAGGAAAAGGCGGAATCGGCAATGGAGGCTTGGGCCACTAGTCCGAAACGGGAACTTCAGGAACGCTGGTCTGATGAACAGGTAATCGAGGCTTCCTCAAGCATCATTGAGCAGACGCCTGATATAGAACTCAAGTTCAAGCTCGACCACCTTTCTGTAAAAGGTCTCCTTGCCGACTATGGCGAAAATATTCATATCGCAAGGATCAATAATCGGGTGGTCGTCCTTTTGGAAGGAGATTTTCTGCAATTCGAGAAAAACGTCTCCCCTGTCGAAATGCTGAAACCGAGCGATCTGAAGCTGATAGTGGAAAAGCTGGAACGTAAGCATTAGGATAGAAGAAACATAAGGGAAATGAATATATATTGATTTTTGTGGAAACATATGCCTATCAATTAGATGGGGTGAGCAAATGGATTGGTGGACGTTCCTACGCTATGCATGCTCTATTTCGGGTATGGTTTGCCTTGGATTTACCTATGCATATATGATAAAAAGTTCAAAAAAGAAGGAAGAAAAGCTTGAATAACAGGAAAAAAGCAGGAGTCCATTGACCCCTGCTTTTTTCATCTCACAATCAATTGATCTTTTCAAAAAGCTCGATTCGTTCCCCATCCGGTCCTTCAAAGAAAATATATCTCGCTCCATTGGGAAGTGTGGTGATTTCATTTTCCACAAAACTGACATTCAGGTTCTGCAGACGCTGGTATTCTTCCTCGACATCATCCACCTTCAAAGCTATGTGATGAACCTTGCCTTCAGCAGGCAAAGCATCATTATATCCCTCAATCAATTCAATTTCCGTTTCTCCGTCCACCTCAAACCCTAAAAACGCCAGCTTTATTGTCCCATTCGAATGGTCCAGCTCCCCTTTCAACTTAAGCCCAAGGGTATCTGTATAGAATGAGATGGATTTTTGAATATCCCTCACCATTATTCCTACATGCTCAAGACGTTTTATTGCCAAGGATAATCTCTCCCTTCCATTTTAATTGCTGCGTAGGCGACGGATATTTTCAACAAGGAATGTCACATATTCCTCATCCTTCACAAGCCACGCAGCAAAGTTTCTCTTGATGTATTTTTCCGCTTCCTGAAATGACAGAAAGCTTTTCCCCAGCAGCTGTTCATTATTCTCAATCTCCCATGAACCATTTTCCCTTGGAATCAGGAATAGAATGCCCTTTGACTTGGATTCATACAGAACCCCGTTTGGAGATTCCTTGATATTGAACACATTCTTGGCTGCATCTGTTTTCAAAGGATCCAATGGGAATGATTCTGCTACATATAGCTTATATGCCGCTTCATTTAGATTGCATCCTGAAGCCTTCGCATGGCCGCCTCCTTCAAATTTTCCTGCTACTTCCGACACATCCACATCATCATGGATCGTTCGAAGGCTTATTCTTTTACTTCCCATATTGATCATTGCAATATAATCAAGGTGGGGATTTTCTTTTCCCAGTGCATTGCCTAGCTCCGACAAAAAGGATTCTGCGTACACGATGCCAACCCATAGGTTTCCAACCTGTTTTTGCACAAGCTCCCTCTTTTTACGTCGCAAATACTTTTCCATCTTTTTTTCTTCCATATTCAATAACTGGTCTTCAAGGTCATCAAATAGGAACTTCGTTGAATCCGCAAGCTTTGCAAGCATTCTTGCTTCAAACTCATCAATGGACATCATGTATAGGAGATCATTTAGCCTTTTAGCCTTGTGATTTTGGTTTCTATCCCATTCCCATGTATCATATTGTCGTACGAGCTCCACAAATTCATGGATTGCTTCGGTTCTTTCCAAAAGCTGATGGTTCTGGAGATACTCGTAAAATAGGGATGTGGCACTTGTTAAGCGTCCATCTTCGTATTCAACTTGCACGAAACCCCAATCATACTCATTCAGGGAGAGCGCCGTCTTGTGGTGATCGATAAACTGAACCTTGCCCCCTGCCTTGTTAAGGGAATCCAGTTTTTTTGCATTTTCTTCATGGACCGATAAGTCTGTTATGTATATGGTATCATTGGGAATGGCGTGCTCAAGATAATTGGCAACCTGATAATTCAAGCTCCCTACCGAGTTGTAGTGAACCTCAACTTTTTCCTTAAACGCTATTTTAGCCAGAATTCCACAGCCAACCCCGTCCAAGTCGTTATGTGTAAACAAGTGGATCATTGCATTCACTCCTTTTCTAAAACGAAATAGAGGCCGAAAAACTCGACCTCCTTATTTAGTATATTCTGCTCCCCAATGTTCACTTATATGAGCCTCTCTTCCGGACTCTACACGTTCCTGCTTATATTTTTCCGGATTTTTTTTATAAAAGGCCTGATGATACTCTTCAGCTGGGTAGAATTCGACAGCTGGAATGATTTCGGTTACAATCGGCTTTTTAAATCGTCCACTTGTAGCAAGATCCTTTTTGGAATTTTCCGCAAGCTCTCTTTGTTCATCATTATGGTAGAAAATTGCGGTTCTGTACTGACTTCCTCTATCAAAGAATTGACCTTCATCATCAGTAGGATCGATTTGCGGCCAGTATAGCTCCAATAATCTTTTATATGGGAACAGCTCAGGTTCAAACTCAATCTGGACAGCCTCGTAGTGGCCTGTATCCCCCTTTTTAATATCCTCATAGACTGGATTCACTGTATTTCCTCCCGTATAGCCTGAAGTCACGCTGACAATACCGGGCATTTCATCAAAAGGCTTAACCATACACCAGAAACAGCCTCCTGCAAAGGTTGCGAATTCTGTTTTTACATTTGTCATTAGATGAACATCCTCTCTGAAAAGCAATTATGTATTTGATGGAATTTTACACTAATTATATAGTTGATACAATGAATTTGTTCATCTTTAGTTTACATAACTAAATTACGGAAAAGTAATATTAACTTAATCTTTAAACTTTTCCATGGTTGCGTTTACATACATTTACTATCCACCCGTTGTATTGTACGATAATCCTTTGTGTCAAAAAACACATCTATTATAGAACGATTGGAGTATCATCATGCAAATACTAGAACAAATTACACACCTGCAATTAATGAACCAGTTTTGGCTTCTTCTCCTCTTTTTAATCCCAATGGTTTTGATTTCAAGAATGGCAGTGGCAGGCACACGCTTTTCCCCGATCTTAATCATTGTTATCTTAGGATTATCAATGGGCTACCTATTGGTTTCCACTGAAGTTGCGACACCTGGACTAGTGGAATTCCCTTTGGTTGACTTTATGGCTAGGACGACCATTATAGCATTGATAGTCTCATTCTTTGTTGGCGGACAGGAGCTTCGGAAAATTCTTGGAAACAAAGATCTGGAGTCAGAGGATATCATCACACCGTCTGATGAGGAAACAATTCTTGGGACAAATCGCAGTCAATTTATTTTTATCATTCGAGCATTTTTCCTTTTATTCGGACTCGAAGGTTTGACGCGCCTACTGTTGAATGATGATAATAGCATTTTCAGCAGCACATATCCATTGATTGCCTATATCGGTATCATTGGAGCAGTCCTCTTTGTCGATAACCGTGCAAAGATAAATAACAAACATCAGTATATCCCTAAAGGGCTACTTGAAATGGGGACCATCGTTCTCGTTTTGGTGCTATCTTTTCATATTGCTGCTCTAGTTAAACCTTTCATCGCTCTTCCGCAGATATTCTTTGCCATGATGATTTCTGCCGCTTTAGGAGCAATACTATATAATTGGACATTTGGTCCTACCGTCCGAGCTTTGCTATATGCAGGTATTCCAGTAGTACTTGCTGCTAACTTCATGGTTGGTGGCTCGAGGATCGGTGATGCATTTTCGATTTCTGGAATGAATGCTGTATTGGCATACGGATTTTTCGGCCAGTTGTTCTGGATGTTTGGTGGAATAGCACTTGTTATGTTCTTTGCCAAAACAGCTCACGCACGTAATTTGGCACCTGGTATGGCTGGTTCCCTGTCTCATTCAGGTTTGACCGGAGCCTGCACAGCGGGTGATTTCGGTTCCACTGCTGCTAAAAGGGCGCCAATCATGATCAACATCCCATTTTTCGGTCATATTTTCGTGTTTTCCGTACTGGCGATCAGTGCAGAGCGTGGAAGTCTTTGGATCTCGCCATCGCTATTGATTATCGCAGTAGGTTTAGGTCTTACTGTTCTTTCCTTGATAAATTTAAGAAAATCAGCTGGGGATGACAAGAAAGAAGTAAAAGCCTTGATGCAATTTTCATTCGGCTGGCAGATGTGTGCCGTGTTTGGCGGACTCGCACTTTTAAGCCTTAGCACGATGAGTCTTGATTATGCAGCCATGGCTCAATCTTCTGCCATTTCCCACTTTGGCCTGTTTGCAGCCATTCAAGGGGGAATGTTTGGTACGGAGGCTTCTGCCCTGATTCCTTTCATCTTCTCCATGCCGTTCCTGGTTCACCCATTGGTATTTTTCATGTTTGGTAAAGCCATGGAAAACAACGGTGAAATGCCAATCAAACCAGTATACATCCTTGCATTAATCGGTGTTGCCGGTGTTGCTTATGCCATATTTGGTGTTTAAGCTTAACTAAATAACACTTAAAAAGAGGCCCTAAAGTCTACAAAGGATGACTTTAGGGGCCTCTTTTTTTAATATTATAGATGCAGATTTGTTAGAATGATTTTGGATATTGTTAGAATGAAGCCCAAAATTGTTAGAATGATTGTTACATCTGTTAGAATGTTTAGTCTTTCTGTTAGAATGATGTACAAATCTGTTAGAATAAGGTAGAAATTCCTGCAATGTTTCTTCCTCGAAGGTACAATTCTACCAAAATCTTCATTTTCACTAGCAATTGGGGCATTTATTCTACCAAA
Organism: Sutcliffiella sp. NPDC057660; assembly: GCF_042800035.1. NCBI lineage: Bacteria > Bacillati > Bacillota > Bacilli > Caryophanales > Bacillaceae > Sutcliffiella > Sutcliffiella sp. NPDC057660. Next base: position 57,515 of record NZ_JBHVHV010000008.1, on the reverse strand, counting down.
CACCTCAATATTTCTGCTATTCAGTCCAATATTTCTACCAAGCCCTAAAAACCGAACAAAGTGCTGCCAGAAAAGTCAGCAAATATACTTTTCAGACAGCATCTTTTTGGGCTATTCCTGAACATTTTTATTATAATAATCCACAGAGTACATTGCACCCTCACTTACCATTTTGTTGTCCTCGATATCCTCTGGATCCGGGTTTCCCGCCTTTTCAATCGGCAGATTTGATTTTTTATGGTTAAAAGAGACGATTCTGCTTTTAAGATTTTTGGTTATGGATACTAGTTTATGCCTGCTTGGATTAAATGCAATCAATCCCACACTTGTTAGCCCTGCTCCTATTAAAAGATACGACTTGAGTGGACGACTATTCATTTACATAAACCTCCTCTAAAAAATGTTTTATGATTATTCTATGTTTATACCCCATCCGGCAGGGATAAAACATTCAGGAGGCCACATAAGCCCATTCAATTTATTCCGTGTTTGAACATGACGGCCTTGATAGCCATATAATCCACTTCTTCCGGCAGTGCCTCTTTTATTGGTTTCAGTTTTTCGGAACCAACCTCTTCCATTGCTTGAATGATGGCATCTTCGAATTCTCGTGGAATGAAAGTATCCCAATCTATTTCCACGTCTTCTTCCTCTGCACATTTGAAAAGATGATTTTGAATGGTGATGGGACTCATCTTTCTTTCTTTTGCTATTTCTTTTATGGATAGTCCTTCCATGAAAAGCTTATAGGTAAAAAGATGACTAGGTTCCCCTGACGATGTTTTGTTTCGGCTACCGACTGATGATGGCTTGCGTTGCGAAGACTCCATCACGTTCGGTGATTTATCTATTTCGATGCCATTCTCTGTTACAAATCGGGTTATCTCTTCTTCAAATAGCCTGCCAAACTTCTCATATTTCTGTTCTCCCACCCCTTTAATCTCAAGCATCGCATCCTTATCCTGAGGGTAGAATTTACTCATTTCTCTTAAGGTACTATCGGCAAACACAACATAAGGCGGTATCTCTGCCTCTTGTGCAACCTTCTTTCTAAGCTCTCTTAGGGCCTCGAATAAATCGCTGTTTTCATAGATTCTGTCTACTGTCTCCTTCAATTTCAACAGGACTTTCTCTTGGTTCTTTAAAACCGGTACAGACCTCGAGTCAAGTTTAACTATAGGGTATTGGCCTTCGGTAAGAATTAAATATCCTTCTGCAATCAGGATATTAATCAAGTCCACTAGTTCTTTCTCTGAGTAGTTGTTCATCAGGCCATAGGTAGGCAACTGTTCGAAACGGAATTGCTGGATTCTCTTATCCTTGGAGCCTTTCAGCACTTTTGCTACTAGAGTGGCACCGAACCTTTCATTCATCCGATGGATACAGGAAAATATCTTCTGTGCCTCAAGCGTAATATCCTGCTCGACATATTCATCTGAACAGTTGCTGCATTTCCCACAGTTTTCTTGTGTGTCCTCACCAAAATATCGCACAATATAGCTCTGCAGACACTGCTGTGTATAACAGTAATCCATCATGGATTGGAGCTTTTGATATTCCTGCTGCTTTCTTTCGGGAGATCTGATACTTTCTTCTATCAGAAATTTTTGCAACTGTACATCTCTTGCATTGAAGAGAAGCACACATTCACTCGGTTCTCCATCTCGTCCTGCCCTTCCTGCCTCCTGATAATAGGATTCAACCGTTTTAGGCATATTGTAGTGAATGACAAAGCGGACATTCGATTTATCGATGCCCATTCCAAAGGCATTGGTGGCAACCATGATTTTTACCTGGTCATAAAGGAAATCCTCCTGGAACTGTCTTCGTTCATCTTCTGTCAGTCCCGCATGATACTTCCCGACCGCATAACCTTTTTCATTTAAAAGACCGAATAGCTGATCCACTTCTTTTCTTGTACTAGCATAAACAATACCAGCTTCTTCTTTATTTGCTTTTAGGAACTGTTTCAAAAACGACTCTTTATTTGTGCCCCTTAATACGGAAAATGTCAGGTTTTCCCTTGAAAACCCCGTCACGAATGTATCCTCGTGATCAATATTCAAAATGGAACTGATGTCTTGGATTACTTCCTTCGTTGCAGTTGCAGTGAATGCTGCAATAATCGGATTTCCTGCGAGCCTTTGTATAAACGTTCCAACTTCCCGGTAGCTCGGTCTGAAGTCATGTCCCCATTGAGACATACAATGGGCTTCATCCACTGCTACAAGTGAAATGGTGGTATGTTGAAGAACGCTCAAAAAATCATAGGAATCAAGCCGTTCCGGTGCCAAATAGACCAGTTTTACATTCCCTTGTGAAATAAGCCCTAAACGATGCTGAACCTCACCAGAGGAAAGCGAACTATTGATGTATGTCGCCTTCACTCCGATGCTGTTTAGAGTATCCACTTGGTCTTTCATTAAGGAGATCAAAGGCGAAACGACAATGGTCAATCCATCCATAAGCAAGGCTGGAATCTGATAACAAATGGATTTCCCTCCCCCGGTTGGCATTACACCAAGTGTATTTTTCCTATCTAATATGTTTTGGATGATTTTCTTTTGTCCAGGCCTGAAATCCTGATAACCGTAATAATGTTGAAGCAGCTTTATAGCTTGTTCGTACATAATGCACCTCTTTTGCAAATGTTAATTGGAAGATACAATGAATTGGGGCTTATCCGTGGAAAAGGGAGAGTAAGTGGGAGACCATCTACCACTATACTAGCTAAAATAAAGGAAGTGTTCAACTTTCAGCTTACGCGAATAGTTCTTTCACAGTCATGGATAAATCGTGCAGAATTCTGCTGTCTTTCATCGTTTCATTCATTTTGAAGCTTTCAATAATCCCTTTGTAATACCATTCCTGTTTTTCTGCGCCTCTATTAAACCGGGACCATATTGAGTGCCCAATCATTTTTTTGTCTTCAATGATAGATTTCAGGTTATGTAATTTATCGGCACAGATTACATGACCGATTTCCATATCCACCTTCATGATTTCGGCAATGGTATGCTGTTTCCGCTCTTCCCATGGAGCCCCCTTGTTCGGTTCCGAACAGCCCTCCACTATCCTGGCTACGTTATCGTTGAATTCCAACGAAAGAATGGAAAGATTCATGTCTGTGTCCTCCACTGTGTCATGAAGTATTCCAGCACAAATGACATCCTCTGAACACCCGTACTCCTGCAGGATCATTCCTACTCTGACCGGGTGCACGAAATATGGTATATCTGTTCCTTTTCTGACCTGATTCCTATGTGCTATGGCGGCAATGGCTAAAGCCTTATCAATTTGGCTCATTAATATCCCCCTATTAATCTTATTCCTAGTATTCTCTTATTCTATCATGATAAAACACCGTATTGCTTGATTTATAAGTTCAGAATGTTTAAAATTTACCTTACAATAGGTTGTCTAACAAATCATATTGACAGTTTTTGAATCCGCTTACATAGTTGGTTGCCTATTAGTATTTATTTAGGGGGAATATTCAATGATTTACGCTAATCCTGGTGAAAAAGATTCAAAGGTATCCTACAAGAACCGCTATGACAATTTCATTGGTGGAGAGTGGGTTGCTCCAGTTAAGGGTGAATATTTTGAAAATACTACTCCGATTACCGGACAGGTCTTTTGCGAAGTGGCCAGATCCACCTCAGAAGATATTGAATTGGCATTGGATGCCGCTCACAAGGCTAAAAAGGCTTGGGGTCAAACCTCTGTTGCAGAAAGAGCAAATATCCTGAATAAAATAGCTGATAGAATGGAAGAAAACTTGGAAATGCTTGCAGTTGCTGAAACGTGGGAAAATGGGAAACCTGTAAGGGAAACATTGGCTGCCGACCTTCCGCTGGCCATAGACCATTTCCGATATTTTGCAGGTTGCATACGTGCCCAGGAAGGTTCGCTTGGTGAAATCGACAATGATACAATCGCCTATCATTTCCAAGAGCCGCTTGGTGTTGTTGGACAGATCATCCCATGGAACTTTCCGCTCCTGATGGCTACATGGAAGCTTGCCCCTGCCCTAGCTGCAGGAAATTGTGTCGTTTTAAAGCCAGCCGAGCAGACTCCTGCGTCGATTATGGTACTTACTGAACTAATAGCAGATCTTCTCCCACCTGGGGTATTGAATGTCGTGAACGGCTTTGGTGTGGAAGCAGGAAAACCGCTTGCATCCAGTGATCGAATTGCAAAAATTGCGTTTACCGGTGAAACCACCACTGGGAGACTTATCATGCAATACGCATCCCAGAACATCATTCCTGTTACACTCGAGCTTGGAGGAAAATCACCAAACATCTTCTTCGAGGACGTTCTTGCAGCCGATGACGATTTCTTTGATAAGGCTGTGGAAGGCTTCGTGATGTTCGCTCTTAACCAAGGCGAGGTTTGTACATGCCCTTCCCGAGCACTGATCCACGAATCCATTTACGATAAATTCATGGAACGGGCATTGGAACGAGTTGCCCAAATTAAACAAGGAAATCCACTTGATACTGAAACTATGATAGGAGCACAGGCTTCATCCGAGCAGTTGGAAAAGATCCTCTCCTATTTGGAGATTGGAAAGGAAGAAGGAGCAGAATTGCTAGCTGGTGGTGAACGCAATATGCTTGAAGGAGATCTTGCTGGAGGCTATTACGTTAAACCTACTGTCTTTAAAGGCAATAATAAAATGCGAATTTTCCAGGAAGAGATCTTTGGTCCGGTTGTTTCTGTTACTACCTTTAAAACTTCCGAAGAAGCACTGGAAATTGCGAACAATTCCCTGTATGGTCTCGGAGCTGGGGTATGGACACGGGATGTGAATACCGCATACAGATTTGGCCGACAAATTGAAGCCGGTCGTGTATGGACAAACTGCTACCATGCCTATCCTGCTAATGCAGCATTCGGCGGATACAAAATGAGTGGAATCGGTCGTGAAAATCACAAAATGATGCTTTCCCACTACCAACAGACAAAGAATATGCTGGTGAGCTATAGTCCGCAGAAACTTGGATTCTTCTAAAATGGAAAAAGTCAAGGCGACAGTTGCCGCTATTGAACTGATAGAAAAGCTGAGAGTCAAGCACGGTCCAGTCCTATTTCATCAGTCGGGAGGCTGTTGTGATGGCAGTTCACCAATGTGCTATCCGAGGGATGACTTTATGATTGGGGATTCTGATATTTGCCTAGGGGAAATTGGTGGTACCCCTTTCTATATGAACAAAAAGCAATATGAATATTGGAAACATACGCAGCTGATCATTGATGTCGTTCCAGGCAGAGGCGGCATGTTCTCATTGGAAGGTCCTGAAGGAGTAAGGTTTCTTACCCGGTCAAAGGTGTTCCCAACATAAGCAAAAAAAGACCTCAGATAAGTGGAATTGATTTTCCATCAGTCTGAGGTCTTCTTTTTATTTTTACTTTCATTCTGTTCTTGGTTTAGTGGGATCGCATTTAGGTTTAGCGATACTCGAGGATTGAGCCAGTTTCATTAGGTAGTAGCATTCTTCCCTTGCCATATGGTCTGCCATGATTACGGAAAAGCTTCCGATTAATTTGTCTTCCAGCTGCAACTCCTTAATTTCATTTAAGAAGACCATAAATAACTCAATTTCTAGTTTTACTTCTTTGTTCATGCGATCTAAGGCAGGAAAAGAATCCACATTCGCCCTTAAATAGCCTGCGAGTTCAACTGCTTTAACATAGAATTCTTTGAATTCATTGACAAAGTCGAAGGATTTCAATTTAATTTTATGCTCGACCATATCCAAGCTGTCATTTATCCCTTGTGCATGGCCAGCTGCATCCAATAGCCAAACAAGGTGATGATGAAGTTCATGAAAAATTGGAGGACTCTCCCCCGCTTCGAGGTACTGATGAATATTCAAATATTCTTCTAACTCATTCACCATATGGTTGATGAATGTAGGTGGAAGATTTATCGTGATCTCGCCTGCCAACTGACGGCGAATAATGGATAGTTTAAATTCTCTCAATTTATTGGTAAGAATTTTTGTTTGCTCCAGCTGATTCTTTACGTTTTTTTCATTTAATCTCTTGCTTTTTTCATACCAATTGTCATATTCGTCCTTGAAGTAAGTCGCTCTTTTCACATCCTCTATTTCCTTGGGAGCCAAACTATCTAGGAAAAACCTCGCATGATCTCCAAAAATCTGCATCCAAAATAGCTGTTCAAACTTAGCATCTTCCAAATACCCCAATTTACTTCCACCTCCCGCTTTTAAAAATATATTCGCTTAACTAAGAATTATTTCATTGAGGCTATGTATTTATATATCTTGTTTTTTAAAAATATAGACAACCCTTTTGATATTGTTGCATACAAATTAATATTAGACATGCTTTTAGAAGGGGTGGAATTTGTGAGATTCTTTATCGTAAAAAAGAGTTGGATTATTTCGGTTTTGCTATGCTTTATCATTGCATTAGGAGGCTGGTACATCGTCAATGTCGGCATCATCCCGACAACAGGTAAACCGGCACAGGATAATCAGTATATTTATCATATGATTACATCGGAATTTAAAACGACCCTAGCAGATGGCTCGGAAATGGAAGCTTATCGTTTTGATCCTGGTACCATTACTGTTCCTAAAGGTAAGGAAGTTACAATCAGCATTTTTGGGGTAAACGGTTCGGAGCATCCATTTTCAATTGAAGGAACCGACATATCCGGCGTAGTCAAAAAAGGCGAAGAAACATTAATCACCACCACATTTGATAAGCCAGGAGTCTATCAGTTGGTTTGTACCACACACACCAACCATGCTCACCATGCCAACCAAAAGGTCCCTCTATGATTGCCTATATCTATGTATATTAAGAAAGCTGGGTCCTCTCAGCTTTTTTATTTTCCTTCAAAATGAAATGATTCTTTTGCAACCCCGCTATTTAATGGTATAATTTCAACGACATTAATTTTGGAGGAAAAGTATACATGCTTACAGTTACAAATATAAGTCTACGTTTTGGTGATCGAAAATTATTTGAAGATGTTAATATAAAATTCACCCCTGGCAACTGCTACGGTCTTATTGGAGCAAATGGAGCAGGGAAATCCACGTTCTTGAAAATTCTATCTGGCGAAATAGAAGCACAGACTGGCGATGTTCATATGAATCCAGGCGAACGTATGGCCATTCTTAAACAGAACCACTTTGAATATGAAGAACACGAAGTAATGAAAGTCGTCATTATGGGGCATTCCCGTCTGTATCAAGTAATGCAAGAAAAGGACGCCATTTATATGAAAGAGGACTTTTCTGATGAAGACGGCATGCGTGCTGCAGAACTTGAAGGCGAATTCGCTGAACTTAATGGTTGGGAAGCAGAGTCTGAAGCTGCCATCCTTCTTAAAGGTCTAGGAATCTCGGTTGACCTTCATGACAAGAAGATGTCTGAACTGACAGGTGGAGAGAAAGTGAAAGTTCTACTTGCTCAAGCCCTATTCGGTAAACCAGATGTTCTATTGCTCGATGAGCCTACAAACCACTTGGACTTGAAAGCGATCCAATGGTTGGAAGAATTCCTGATCAACTTTGAGAACACAGTTATTGTGGTTTCCCATGACCGTCACTTCTTAAATAAAGTGTGTACACACATTGCCGATCTGGACTACAGCAAAATTCAGATCTATGTTGGAAACTATGATTTCTGGTATGAATCAAGCCAGCTGGCATCCAGACTTTCATCTGATGCCAACCGTAAAAAAGAGGAAAAAATCAAGGAACTCCAGGCATTTATTGCCCGATTTAGTGCAAATGCTTCCAAATCGAAGCAAGCGACTTCCCGTAAAAAATTACTGGATAAAATTTCGATCGATGATATTAAACCATCATCCAGAAAATACCCATACGTTAACTTTACTCCTGAGCGAGAAATCGGTAACGATCTTCTTCGCGTAGAAGGTTTAACAAAAACGATTGATGGGGTTACTGTGTTAAACAACGTCAGCTTCATTATGAATAAAGATGATAAAATTGCGCTGGTTGGCGGAAATGAAATCTCCAATACTACATTAATGAAAATTTTGACTGGTGAAATGGAGCCGGACAGCGGTACGTATAAATGGGGTATCACCACTTCCCAAGCATACTTCCCAAGAGACAACTCCGAATACTTTGAAGGTGTGGACGCAAATCTTGTTGACTGGTTGCGTGAATACTCCCCTAACGACCAGACGGAAAGCTTCTTGCGCGGTTTCTTAGGAAGAATGCTATTTTCTGGTGAAGAAGTGTTGAAGAAAGCAAGTGTCCTTTCAGGAGGAGAAAAGGTACGTTGCATGCTTTCCAAAATGATGCTGAGCGGGTCGAATGTCCTGTTATTGGATGATCCTACAAACCATCTGGACTTGGAATCCATCACTGCCTTGAATAACGGTCTGATCAGTTTCAAAGGGTCCATTATCTTCACTTCCCATGATCATCAGTTTATCGAAACGATTGCAAACCGTATCATTGAGATTACACCAAACGGAATCGTCGATAAGCAAATGTCTTACGATGAGTACCTGGAAGATCCAACTGTTCAAAAGCAACTAGCAGATTTATACGCATAATCTAGAAAAAAGTCTTCTTTCCGGAAGGCTTTTTTATAAATAATTGAAACTTTTCTAAATACTAAATCGTAGAAAATGAAGAATATTTCATATGATACCCTTTTATCCATAGGATTTTATTCTGTGACTGGCAATTGTTGATTTACTTACTAAACTTAGCTGTTGATTGGAGCAATAGGCGAAGACTCCTGCGGGAGGTAGCGTTTAGTGGAGACCCCGCAGGCGAAGCCGAGGAGGCTCCACAAACGCCCCGCGGAAAGCGCAGCCTAGTGCGGAAATCAACAGCGGCTTACTTAGGCTCGTTAATATTTACGAAAAAAGAGGTGAAGACAGTGCCACAATCTAAGTGGTTTCGAATCGGCTATGGGCTGATTGTCATTTTATTGATTATTTACTTGCTTTCCCTTGTCAATTTCATTTTCACCCCTATTACAATCATGATCAAAACGTTGTTTGCACCGATCATATTGGCAGGAGTGATGTATTATCTTCTGCGTCCTCTAGTGAATCTCGTAGCTCGCTATGTTCCAAGAGGTTTGGCTATCTTAAGCATTTACTTAATGTTTATCGGATTGATCACGCTTTTGCTATTCCTGATCGGTCCAACCCTTCAGCAGCAGGTTAATAGCTTAGTGAAGAATACACCTGAAATCGTCAATGACATCCGTGACTTTACCGCAGAACTCCAGGAAAATGAGTATATAGCAAGATTTCAGCAGGACGAGCGTTTCTCCCTTGAGGAAATCTCCGGCAAAATTGCTGATAATCTGAATGCCTATTTGACTGCCTTTGGATCAAATGTAATAAATGTTATCAGCGCCATAACCGGATTTATCGTATTACTTGTCATCATCCCATTTGTCCTCTTTTACATGTTGAAGGATGGAAATAGCCTTCCTGATCAGATCATCAAATTCATCCCTAGACAGCATGAACGGGAAGGCCGTGATGTTCTTAAAGACATGGATATTGCCATTAGCTCCTATATTCAAGGACAGATAATTGTCAGTATTTTCGTTGGTGTCCTCATTTATATAGGATTTTTGATCATTGGCCTGGAGTATTCTCTTGTTTTGGCTCTGATCGCAATGTTCACCAATGTAATTCCATTTATCGGTCCTTTTATTGGCACTATTCCTAGTATTATAGTGGCATTTTTTGATGAACCGATTATGGCACTTTGGGTGATGATTGTGGTAATTATCGTCCAGCAGCTTGAGAGTAATCTTGTATCTCCTCAAGTAATGGGGAAAAAACTTGATGTACATCCTTTAACCATTATTCTTTTATTGCTTGTGGCGAGTAAGTTTGCGGGTCTGTTGGGCCTCTTGCTTGCCGTACCGACTTACGCCATTTCCAAAGTGGTAATTCTGCATACCATCCGTTTTATCAATTTACGAAAAGTGAAAGTGACTGAAGATACACTCATAAGGTGACGTACATGAAAAATATGAGAGGGATAACCCTCTCATATTTTTATTGCAAAAGAATGATATAATGCTGTCATTTATGTTAAAAATATCTGCATCCTACTACATGGTTCTTTTAAATGGATATTTCATAAAATTCTTGATATGATGGAAATAGATTTTAGTTCATTAAACTAGGAAAGCGCGGGGATAATAATGGCACAAACACATACCTTTTCGAAGGGGGAGGAAATTGCCAATTCCATTACACATGGTATAGGCATATTAGTTAGCGCAGCTGCACTGGTTCTACTCATCGTATTTTCTGCAATTAATGGAACCCACCTGCATGTTCTTACCTTTATAGTATATGGTGTGACCATGCTGATGCTATATACCGCTTCTACATTGTTGCATGCATTACCTCAAGGGAAGGCGAAGAATGTCTTTGAGATCCTGGACCACTCTTCCATCTACTTCTTTATTGCAGGGAGTTATACTCCAATAACATTGATCATCATGGAAGGAGTACTAGGGTGGACCTTGTTCGGAATCGTTTGGTCCCTTGCTTTGGCAGGCACGGTTTTCAAAGTATTCTTTGTTCGCAGATTTCTTTTTGCATCCACAGTTCTCTATGTTTTGATGGGGTGGCTGGCTATCTTTGGATGGAGTGAGATTACGGCTAAGGTCGGTACAACAGGAATAGCTTTCTTAGTGACTGGCGGAGTCGTATATAGTGTTGGAGCCATTTTCTATATGTGGCGGGCATTCCCATATCATCATGCGGTTTGGCATATTTTTGTGCTTGCTGGGACAGTACTTCATTTCTTTTTTGTTCTGCTATATGTGCTGCCGATAAAATAAAACAAGCAGGAGCTCCTGCTTGTTTTATTTTGCACTTTAATAGGTCGTAAACCTGAGAAGTTTCTGTATACGATATAATACTTTTTTGATAAGAGTTGTTTCATCTTGATATTTTTCCAATGGCAGGGTGTACTCTGCATCTTCATTGTTCCACAATCTTTGGAAATAGGTATCCATTTCCGTGATTATTCCCTCGTTGTTGGGAGCCATGATTTTTATGTCCGTTTCGAGGTTAAGGTCAAATAAATTTCTTCTGGTGAAATTTGCAGACCCACCGATAATAGAAGAATCCTCTTTTCCTTTGATATAGATCATTTTGGGGTGATACTGCTCTCCCCCAGTATTATACCACTTGATCTCGATGTTCCCTTTCCCTTCCTCCACCATTTCTGCTGCTACTGGTCTGTTTGGCAAGCCAATCTTCTGTTGCCCGAAAGCATGCTGATTCGGGTCAAGTATCATGCGGACCTTCACACCTTTTTGTGAGGCTAGGATCAATTCATCCACTACCTTACGCTCCGCAATGTAGAACATCCCGACCCAGATTTCTTCTCCCCTCTTTGCAGCTTTAATTTCTTTCCTGATATGCTTTAATATTTTTCCTTCCGTCAATAACTGGACTCGAATGGGACCTTGCTCTTTTATTACGTCTGCATTTCCATTATCCGAATAAGAAGGCAACTCCCCTCCACCGGAAAAATCTAAAACTGCTTGTTCCGTTAATAGCATATCTTTGATTATGGATCCGGACACCTCAAATGCTGTGTTAGAATGAAATCCACTCGCATCATGCGGATTGGCTGAAGAAACGATGCCCGTTTTATCGGTTATGACAACTTTCCTGTGGTTTGCTTTAATGTTTAAAAGCTTCAAATACGAACGTACAGTTGTTTCAGGCGCATTTTTGGACATCGGGTTTTTTACCCAGCCTGTACCGCCTTGGCCAAACCACTGAAAGAATACTCTCCATACCCCGGAATATAGCGGGTTGGAATCCCGAAGAACTTCCACATTTGATTGGACCACCTTAATGCCATGGTCTTTCAGCTTTTGCAGCTCTTCTGCTTCATGGGAGCCATAAGTCGTATTTACTTCGTCGGTGATGAAGACGATATCAACTTCCGGATTTTTTTCCTTCTTTTCTAGTAAAGCATTCAATAAATTGTCGCTTAAAGGCGGAAAATCCTTTTCGCCATCGTTATACCCGTTAAATAAGAACATATCAATAACAATGAAATGTTCGGCCTCTTCAATTACTTCAAAGATTCTATCAAAAATGTGATGCTCGGTGACAGTCTTTTCCCCTTGTTGAAATGTCAGGTCATAAAGAAATTCCACATCATCGACATAATGCTCTTCCCCTTCAAAAGAAACGTTTTCCGGCAGTGGCTTGTAACTATGATAGATACTGGTACCAATTACTGTAAGAACAATCAATCCAATGATAAACGAAATTTTATATTTTTTTATAAACCTGATCACAAAGCTTCCCCCTACATTCATGTATATACTATATTTCCTCAATTTTCCTTATCAAAACATAAAAAATAGGCTGATTTTTATACAAGCCTATTCCTGTAAACAGTGATTAAATTTTAACGAGTTTGTATCCCATTTTTGCCCATACATATTGGATACCCTGCTTGAAGGACTGACAGGTTTTTACCCGCACCTTCAACCCTTTCCTGATCATCTGCTGGACAAATTGTGCGTTAAGTCCGACAAATATTGCCTCAGAGCCCATTATTCTTAACGCTTCAGCTATTTGATCCAGGTGAAATACCACCACTTCGTCAATATCATCAACAATCCCTGTAAAATCGAAGATGACGTATTCCGCCTTTTTATCCGCACATGCAATCAGGATGGCATCCTTCGTGTATTGCATTCTTTCCTCGGTCAATAAACCGGTCAACGCAACGAGTAATACTGCATCAATGGCAGTACCAATAATAGGCGTATAGAGGCTTTTCAACATATTCTGCTGGACTTCGAGTTCCTGCTGATAATCCGAAACGTCCTTCCAAGTTAATATATACCCGGTGAACTCTCCCGTCTCGCTAAATATTCGATCCACTACAATCTTTGCAGAAAAACGGTTGAACAGTTTTATATGCGCTGTATGGGGGAACGTATCACCTGACAATATTCCATTCTGCCTCGGTCCGTGAAACGTGGAGAGATTTTCTCCTATAAAATCTTCGGGGTCATGTATCTTTACATATGGCCCGATCTTGGCTAATAGCTCTTTTGCAGATCCATTCATCCATCGTATATATTGGTTTTTATCTACAAAAATAAGACTTTCCCCTATACTGTCCAATAACCTTAATACATTCAAGTCTTTAAACATATCTATCTTATTTGGCATCATAATTTCCCTCTCCACTATCCTATTATGAAAATTCTATGGGGTATCAGTTTTCTCTTTTCAGCGGTATTTTTATAAGTCGATCATCGTTCGGAATCGGATTTCCTCTACCATCAGTATTGTTAGTTACTGCATATAAAGTTTCTCCATCCAATAGAACATCCCTAATTCTACCGAAATTCTCAACAAGTGTATATTCCTTTTTACTCTCCAGTTCAAATTGGCGGATCATTTCTCCCCTTAGGCTTGCAACGAATAGCGAGCCATCATAATAGACCATGCCTGAAGGGGCCCATGTATTGGTCCCTGACTGAAATATTGGTGATTCCATTCCGTCCTCTTCTTCCGTTCCGGAAATGACTGGCCAGCCATAGTTTTTTCCTGCTTCGATGATGTTGATTTCATCTCTGGCAGAAGGTCCATGCTCAGATTCGTATAATGTGCCCTGCTGTTTATCCCAAGCTAGTCCTTGAGGGTTGCGATGCCCGTATGAATAGACGTAGGAATCAGGAATTGGATAATCCCCTGGAATGGATCCGTCCAATCCCATTCTAAGAATGCTTCCTGACAGGCTTGAGAGATTCTGTGCTTCCTCGGGTATTGTAGCATCCCCAACTGTAACGTAAAGCATGTTATCAGGTCCAATCGCAATTCGGCCGCCATTATGATAGATTGCTCCAGGAATGTCTTCCAATAGTGCACGTTCTTCTTTCCAGGAGCCATTTGCGTATTTTATCAGTACTAAACGATTTTTGACATCCTCAGGTGTACCGTATGTATGATAAGCATAGGCAAGCTTGTTTTCCTCGAAATCGGGATGCAGCGCCAACCCAAGAAGACCTCCTTCTCCGTACTGGAGAACCGCTTTATTTAGTTGAACTGTCTCTCTTGAAAAGTTATCACCTGAGATTCTTGCGATAGTTCCCTTTCTTTCTGTTATATAAAAAGTATCATTGTGTTTGGTAATTGCCCAAGGCACATCCAGGTTTTCTGCAACCGTTTCAACAGATGCATCCAAGGAATTAGTAACTTCCTTAGGGGGAGGTGTATTTGTATAGCTATCTCGTTCCTGTTTAGCCATGCATCCGTTAGCAAAGATAAGAATTAGAGCAAAGCAAAATATCATCCTTTTCCTCATGAGCTCACTCCTCCATTTTTTATACCCTATTTACTTCATTCTAACCCTTTTTGTGAAAAATAAAGGCTCTTTTCATAAAGATTGTTGCTTTAAGAATTGGGCTGGGCTAAAGATAAGATGTCAACATTAAACACCCTGTTGTTCTCCGTTCCAGGCGTTCGCTTTCCGCGGGCGGCCACGGGAGCCTCCTCGGCGCTTTGCGCCTGCGGGGTCTCCCTTGACACGCTGCTCCCGCAGGAGTCTCACGCCTTGCACTCCAACCAACAGGGGTGACACATAGTAAAAAATTCACCTTACTAAAGGTACAAAAATCGCATTTTATCTCAATTTTTCATTTCAATAGCGAACTTAATTTGTTTTAAGACTCTTTCTAATAGCAAATAATGTTTAACCCGTGAGTTGATTGTAGCGGAGGACACTTGACTCCTGCGGGAGAGTAGAGGGCATGGGAGACCCCACAGGCGAAGGCCGAGGAGGCTCCCATCCGTCCCCGCGGAAAGCAAGTGTCCGGAGCGGAAATTAACGGGCTATATTTGATGTGTACATTTTATCTAAATAGAAACAATGCATGCGAAAACAGCCAAAATAAAAAAGCACGACTGATGAATGTCATGCTTTTTGCATTTCAATTTAGATTGTTTCGAAATAATCCTTGTAATAGCCTCCGATATGGCCGCTGTTATCCACGACAAAGTAGAATTCCTCTGTTTCATTTTTCACTTCATATGTCTTCCCAGCTGTCAGCATATTGTTCACCACATATTTTTCTGCATTCGTATGTACGCACTTGACCATTTTTACGGTGGCACGATCTTTCCATGTTGCATGTATCATTCTATGCACCTCCTGCTTCTATTTCTCCATAATCATATCTTAACTTATGCATAAATGCCAGGTCCTTTTTGAACGTTCCATCCCCTCCACTCATATGAATAAAGGAGGTGATTAACATGAAGAAATCCTGCTATACAGACCTGCTTGCATTATTCGGAATTGGTGGTGCCCATCCTGGAGGGCTTGAGCTTACAAAGGAGCTCATGGCCAAATTAGATATCAATGATAAAAAATTCTTGGAAGTTGGATGTGGAACTGGGCAAACAAGCGCCTATCTGTATGAAAGAGGAGCATTACTCACCACGATGGATGCTCATCCATTGATGGTGGAAAAGGCAAACACAAGGTTTACCGAGATGGGACTGACATGTCAGGCAATCCAGGGGAGTATTGAAAAGACTGATTTCACTTCAAATACTTTCGATTATATACTTGCAGAATCTGTACTGTCTTTTACAGAAACTTCTTCTTCATTAAAAGAAATACATCGCATATTAAATTCCGGTGGTACTTTTTTGGGTCTTGAAATGGTAAAAAAGAGCTCTCTCCCGAAAGCCATCGAAGAAAGAATGAAAGCATTCTATGGTTTATCAAGTATTTACTCATTAGAGGGATGGAAAACTGTTCTACAGGAGAGCGGTCTGCGAATTATCTCCCTTATGCCTTATTCCTTAGAAGAATTAGAAGCAAGCGAACCCGATATCAACCCCTCTCCAGATATTGATGCAGCATACTTTCAGGTTATGCAGGACCATGAGGAGATCACATTGTTATCCCGTCCTCATATTGAACTATGTATAATCAACTGCAGTAAATAAACATGGGCTAATGTCATAGATGGCATTAGCTGTTTTTCTATATTTATGTATGAATAGATATTTTTTCATATCTTTCACCTATAGTTTTCCATATTATTGTGATATAAAGCCAATTTCTACAATAATTATGTTCTGTTGGCAACATTTATACAGTGAAATGATTCCTTGGACTTGTTACCATTTACATTAGAGTGTCCGAGAGTTGCTTATAAACAACACAAGGAGGAATTCATTTTATGAAAAAACTTATAGTAATTTCAACTTTAGCAACAGCACTTTTTTTTGGCACAGGATTCAGTGCGCAGGCTGAAGAAACATATAAAGTTCAATCAGGTGACAGCCTTTGGAATATTGGTAAAACGTATGGTGTATCCGTTAAAGAGGTACAAGCCATCAATAATAAAGGTAATCATTTAATCTTCCCTGGTGAAGCGTTAAAGATGCCAACTGCAGTATCTGAAGAAGAAAAAGATCTATTGGCACGTCTTGTTCATGCTGAGTCCAAGGGTGAACCTTACGAAGGGAAAGTAGCTGTGGCAACAGTGGTTCTAAACCGTGTAGATAGTGATATTTTTCCGGATACTATCAAAGAAGTGGTAACTGAAACATCTCCTGGTGGAGTTTATCAGTTCTCTCCAGTGAAAAATGGTGAAATCAACAAAAAAGCTGATGAAGAAGCGATCAAGGCTGTAGAAGAAGCGATTGCTTTCCGTGGTGATGGAAACAACTCGTTGTACTTCTTCAATCCTGATAAAACAAGTGACGAATGGATTCGTACTAGAACAGTAACAAAAACAATAGGAAACCACGTTTTTGCACAATAGTATAGAATACAAAAAAGAAGGTACGGATTTCGTACCTTCTTTCTTTATACTGTTTTATAATTTTTATGGTTAATGACAGTCCTGATCGGTTCGCCTGTGCTTGGATTCTTCCCAAGTTCCACTATCACGGAACTGTCTCTTATAACGATGACCTTTCCTTTGCTTCCTTTATTTGTGCCATTTTTTATCAGGATGGTATCCCCAATTTGGATCCCACTAGCTTTTGTCTCTTCCATTTTACATTCCACCTTTGTTTTTTTGTACTTCCCTATTATTACCCTTAAATCTTGGAAAGCAAAATACTTTTTAAACAATTATAACAAATGAAGCGAATTTCCTCCGCTTCATTGAATAGCTGATGATTCCCTCCATCAATCAATATTGCTTTACTATCAGGAAAAAGATCGAGTAAAAATGAAATATTAAACCGCCAATCAACCGTAGTATCCTTATTACCCTGTATCAGGTGCAATCTCTTATTCTGAATCGGATATTGAAAGACTGCCTCGTGCCATTTTGATAGGGAAACAATCCAATTGGTCGGTAATGTGTCAAATTGCAATGGGTCATTCTTTACAAATTCCAGATAATTTTTATTTGAAGCATTTTTTCTGTATTTTCTTTTGATGGATTTTTTTCTATTCTTTAACAGTTTAACCCCTATCCTTGAAAATGACCATAGATAAGGCTTGATCAGTGGTGCAACCAGGATAATCTTCTCAAAAAGAGAAGGATGATGAGTGATATATTCCGTAATGATCGAGCAGCCTGTACTATGACCAATAATATGATATCTGCTGTTATCCAAATGTTGAGTTGATGCAGATATCACACATTTCAACGCATGTACATATTCATCAAAACCGCCGATATCACCTCTAGGCCCATAGGAATTTCCATGTCCGGGCAAATCGAAGGTAATTACAGAAAAGGAATTTGAGACGAGAAAGCGAATGAGACGCGAAAGAGAACCCGAATGATCCAAATAACCATGAACTAAAAATATGGTTCCTTTGGATTCACTCGGGATAAATGATTGCTTAAATATCTCTCCATAATCTGAAGAAATGAATTCTGAATGGTGCAATGAAGATAAATCGGATAGAGCATATTGTTTTAAATAGGTCTCTTTCTCAAATACAGACATACTGTCATTCCTTATCAAATTTATTATCATCAATAGTTTAACCTAAAGATTGTATAAAGTTCCTTCATTTGAAGAATTCTAACTGTAATCAGAAATGGAAAGAGGTGAAAATGGTGAACATAAAAGGCTTTGTTGTTACAGGACTTGTATTCACTATCTTGGCCAGCGGTTGTGGGAATGTAAATGATTATGGTGCTGAAAAAAGAAACGCACCGAACGATTCGCTGAATGTAAATTATGACCAGGATCGATTTAACCGGCCAGAAAATGTTCGTAACAACATTAACCCAAGAAGGGTTAATGAAGGGAACGAACCAAGAATGGCAATCGCCGACCGTGCTGCAGATATGGTAACTGACTTGAAAGAAGTGGAAACCTGCAATGTCATTGTGACTGATGATAATGCATATGTAGCAGCTGTACTTGAAAATGGAGAAGATGAGCTATCGCAAGATGTAGAACGCAAAATCGCTGATCAAGTTCGTAAGGCAGACCCGGATATAGACGATGTATTCGTCTCCGTTAATCCTGATTTTATAGATCGTATGGATGGTTATGCAAACGACTTACGTTCAGGTAGACCAATAAGAGGAATGCTTGATGAATTTACGGAAACTGTCAACGTGTATTCCCTACAAACAGATAACCTCACAAAAATAAGAGAGAGGGAAGGTCCTCTCTCTATTTTTGCGCTTTTGCACGTATATTTAACAGTTTGTCTTTTAATTCGTTTTCCATTTGTACAAGCTCCATCTCCACCTGCTGGCGTTTTTGTCGGCCTTCCTGCTGAATCTGGAGTGTTTCTTCCAATGTTTCAATAAGGTTTTCCTGTGTTTTCTTCAAAGTTTCGATATCAACAAGTCCTCGCTCGTTTTCTTTTGCAGCTGAAATGGTATTCTGCTTCAACATTTCGGAATTCCTGAGCAGCAGTTCATTGGTTGTTTCAGATACATTTCTCTGCGTATCCACGGCTTTTTGCTGGTTATAGAGGGATACGGCGATTACCAGTTGATTTTTCCATAACGGAATGGCTGTCAGGATCGATGATTGGATCCTCTCCACCAATGTCTGATTCGTATGCTGGATCATCCTTATTTGCGGAGCCATCTGCAACGTGATCTGTCTGCTTATTTTCAGATCATGTGTACGTTTTTGGAGGCGGTCCGCAAATTGCATCATATCACTTACTGCCTGCACATCCATCTGATCATTGGTTGAACGTGCTTTTCTTTCCATCTCAGGTATAAGATTCGCCTGAATATCCTCGAGCTTGTGCTCTGCTGCTGCAATATATACATTCAATGCCTGAAAGTAATCTTTGTTTTTATCATACAAAGACTCGAGCATAATATTATCGCGTTGCAACACTTTTTTAAAGCTTTCCAACTGATCGGCAATTTTGTCGATTTCAAACCCAATTTTTCGGTATTTAGCAAAAAGCTGATTCACAGAATTATTGACACTACCGAAAATTCTGCCAAAAAAACCTTTCTTTTGCGGTTCTAGTTCCCCTGGCTTCACTTCTTTGATTTTTCGCATCAAGTCTGAAACCACTTCGCCGACAGGTCCAGCATCCTTCGCCTGTACATGGGATAGGATGGAATTCGAAAAGGTCGATAGCTCGTTCTGGGCTGTAATACCATAGGATGAAATGGCTTGCTGATCATTCGGGTCTATTTGCTTGGCAATTTCCATCGCTCTGAGCTTCAGGTCCTCTGAAAGGCTATCCATCACTTTTTCCCTTTTCGGTTCTGCCTGCTGCTCGGTCTGAGTTGCCAATTCATTTTCCATATCAGGATTGGAAAAAGGGTTGCTAAGCAGGTCATTTAATGTATCGTTTTTGATTTTTTCATCCAATTTCTCTTTATTATTCATCTTTTCACCTCATATTACTTCTTGTCTATTGTAAGAGATTGCTGATTCATCAGTTTAATTTCCGTGTTCAGGTTGTTCATATCACCAGCAAGAACCACCATCAATTCCTTTTCCATGTTACGCTCCATCTGTTTAAGTGCATTCTCCGTCTCTCTTAATGCTGCAGATACTTCATGTGTTCTTACAGGTTGAGAAAGTAATTGTACATACTTTTCGGCAATGATTGCAGATGAATCCAAATGCTGATGAAAAAAAGTCTGGGCACTTCGATAACGGATTGGTTCTTTTTCCACCATCTTAATGATTTTATGGGATATTTTATAGAGCTTCGTTATATTTTGATAGACAAAGATGCTTCTAACTTTAAATCTGTTACTATTCAATTTTTGCAGCTTCGTTTTCGCATCCTTGACTTGTGCAAGAACATATTTTTTCTCTTTCCGTTCCACTTTATCCAATTCATCCTGAGGCAATAATTTGCGCTTCAGAAGCCAGTAGCTAAGCAGAAACCCGGCAAAAGCACCGAGCACACCCAATTGGATTTGATTCCCAGTTGAGAAAAATACGATCACAAAGGATATGATCGCTATATTGGAAGAAGCAACAAAAATAAATGCTTGCTTTAAAAATCGTTTCATCCTCTCACTCCTCGCCCTTTCCTTTAGGCATATCATTCATATACTTCATATACGAATAGCTAGAGAAAAAGTTTCATTTAGCTTAACTTCATTATATATGATTTTTGCATATAAAAAAAAGCCTAACCCTCTTCATGTCGAGTTAGGCTGAATAAAAATTGTTTATCAAATTCCGATAGATACATATTTTACTTCGAGATACTCTTCCAATCCATGGTGCCCGCCTTCACGACCGATACCGCTTTCCTTCAGCCCACCGAATGGTGCCTGTGCTGTTGATGGAGCCCCATCATTAACACCGATGATTCCATATTCCAATGCTTCAGTAACCCGATACATTCTGCCCAGATTCTCCGTATAGACATAGGCAGCCAGACCATACGGGGAAGTATTTGCTCTTTCCAGCACTTCCGTTTCTTCTTTAAAAGTACTGATTGGCGCCAACGGACCAAACGTTTCCTCCTGCATACAAATCATATCATCCTTCACGTTTGTCACTACGGTCGGCTCCATAAATGTTTTCTCCATCACCTCGCCACCAAAGGACACTTTCGCACCTTTTCTTTTGGCATCCTCGATATGCTCCTGGACCTTTTCCAGGGCATCCCGGTCAATCAAAGGCCCGATATCGATGCCTCTTTCCAGGCCATCTCCAACCTTCAACTTAGAAACTTCCTCAACAAATATGGAGGTGAATGAATCCGCCACTTCTTCGTGAACATATATTCTGTTCGCACAAATGCAAGTCTGACCTGCATTGCGGTATTTTGATTGGATGAGCCCCTTTGCCGCCTTTTCAAGGTCGGCGTCTTCGAATACGATAAACGGTGCATGTCCTCCCAGCTCCAGAGAAAGCTTCTTTACTGTATCGGATGCCATTTTCATCAGTGTTTTCCCTACTTCCGTCGATCCGGTAAACGTAAGCTTTTTCACTTTATTGCTTTTCATCAACGTTTCTCCAATGAGACTGGATTTACCCGTGACCACCTGTATCACACCCTTAGGGATCCCTGCTTCATGTGCATACTTGGCAAGAAGCAATGCGGTTAACGGTGTCTGGCTGGCCGGTTTGACAATTACAGTACACCCTGCTGCAAGGGCAGGTGCGACTTTACGTGTAATCATGGCTGCAGGAAAATTCCATGGTGTGATGGCCGCAACCACTCCTACCGGCTGCTTTTGAATCAGGATCCGTTTATTTTCCTGTGTAGAAGGCATGGTTTCCCCGTAGATTCTCTTTGCTTCCTCTTTATACCAATCTACAAAGTTATTTGCATACATTACTTCTCCAAGAGCTTCCTTGAATGGCTTGCCCTGCTCCTTCGTTAGGGTTTCAGCGATACTCTTTTTGTTTTCATCCAATAATTGATACCACTTCCCCATGAGCTCTGCACGTTCGTATGCGGTTTTTTTTCTCCAGGATTGGAACGCAACAGACGCGTTGTCGATAGCCTGCTCCAGCTGCTCTTCGCTTATACTGGGAACCGTGCCAATCACTTCATCGGTAGCTGGATTGGTTACCTCAATCTCATTATCAGACTGTACCCATTCTCCATTTATGTACATAGAATACTTCTCCATCGTGTTACCTCCTTCAAAATTTAAACCTTCTGGTAATCATACCTAATATATTCACTATCTTTCTCTCATTCCCTCTAGAAACAAGAAAAAAACACCCTTATGTCATAAAGGTGTTTTCTGATGTGCAATTTTCATCGGCTGCCTGAATAGCTTTAACCCATACATGGTTATAAGCGTCAACGATAGGAATCCAAATACAAGAGCCATTATCTGCAATCCGATTGTATCAAGGAATAATCCTGTACCGAGAAGAACTACCTGGAACATAACCCGATCGAGCATATTTCGGAAGGAAAAGAAGCGCCCGTGAAACTCTTTTGGTATTTTTGTTTGGAAGATAGTAGCCGCAATTGGAAAAAAGCAGCCCACAGCCAAACCGAATATGCCAAAAGAAATGAGTGTAATGATTTTGATATCCGCAAAAAACAGAGTTAAATGAGCCAAAGCGATCAGTGTAACGAAAATAAACATCAGCTGTACCATGTTATTATCATTTGATAGCTTTTTCACTGCAAATGCACCGATCATAAAACAGACACCTTCTATTGTGTATATAAGACTCTTGATGGTCTGATCGTCCTGTATTTCACTTATATTGATAACTACCAGATTAAATCCGCCGATAAACAGAAATGGAACAATCGTCAATATCAAGACAGTAAGGGCAATTGGAGTTTCCTTGAGCACCGGCATAATTTCCTTGAAACTGCCAGATCCCTTTCCATCCTTTTTCCGCTCTTCTGCTGTAATATCCTCAAAATTGAGAAGAAATGTTGACATGAAAAGGATTCCGTATGCCACCATGGAAGCCAGATACAAAGAGGATAGACTCATAATGACAAGCATCGCGCCTGCCAAAGCGGTTCCTGCAATTCTTGATACGGTGGAAACATTCATATGGACCCCATTCATTTGCAGTAGTTCCTTTTCCGTAACGATTAGCGGAATGGACGACTGCAGTGCCGGAAAATAGAATGCCGCAGAAAGCTGTATTGCAATCATGAATAGTATCATAAAAAGGATGGATTGATATTCAATTGCCAGAAACATGAAACACACACTAAGCATGCGTCCGAAGCCCGAATAGATCATCACTTTTTTCTTGCTGTAGGAATCAATTATTTTTCCTGCCAATGGTCCTACCAGAACACCTGCGAGTAGACCAATAAAAAGAATCAGGGACTTTGCGAAGTCTGATGGCACGTGAGCTTGCATAAACTCAAGATTTCCGATGATTCCTGTCCAAAGTCCGATACCTGCGATAAATTCTCCCATTAGAATAATCCATACATTTCTATTTTTCCACATGTTGTGTTCCCCTATTTCCTATAGTAATAGTAAAATCATAACATGGTTAAATTCTTTTCGCCACACGAAGTTTTTAAAAAAACAGGCTCTGTTAAACACCGCGGTTGATTTACTCACTAGGCGCAGAACGGAAGCTCCCATGAGGCTTGATCCCGTTTAACAAGCGAAGGTAATTGTTTGTAACTCGAACCCTGAATATCCTCTTTTATTTTAGAAATGTAGAAGATTTGCTTATCGTTACATAGCAGAGCCTTTCTAATTAAAAATTAAAGGAAAAGTAAATATAACGAAAGCTGCCCAAAGTCCGTAGACCGGCAAATACTTAGTAACGGAATCTTGGATAGTTGAAGGTCCTGATTTGTTTTGTAGAAAACGGAAATAGGAGAACATAATCAAAATTAGATTTGCCCAGATAAGTATGTTTACACCTAAAACAGCAAGTCTGTTCGGCGTAATCCCATAAGAAGAAAGTCTGAACACTATGGCTGACAATGCCACACTGTCAATGATAAGGGCAAGAACAATTAGGGCAAAATTTATATAGTCCGAGATGTTTTTTTTCTCGTCTGAATCGCTTTCGGTAATGGAAAATATGGTAACGACCAATACACCAAGGAGTATTCCGTTAAAGGCTATCAGGAAATTACGGTCCAAGAATGGATTTTTTCCGAGCCATATAACCGCAATAAGATAGACCAACAATGTGACCAGGACAAGAGGGCTAAAAATTTTAGCTATATAGGGTGTAATATTCTTAGCAAGTTTATGATTCATTGATACCAGGTATGCAGCCACAATAGCGAGAGCGGAAGCACCAAATAAAACGACATTACTAAAATAAAAGTCCTCTATATCCAAGCCGATAAAGCTGAATAACTGCATGGTTAATGCTGCCAGTATCATTCCACTCACAGCCATGCTGGCGTAGAGAATACTATATTCCAAATTATATTTGATATAGGCTAATCTAGTACTACCTTTTGAATACTCATTTCCAGTAAATGCAAGCCCTAACAATATCCATAAGAATATGGGAATGTGTAAATAAGTAAGGATAATACTGTCTTTATCATTTAAAGGCAGCATATTAAGATAAACCCCAGAAATTAGGAACAACGCTACAAGGGAGTATATAATACTTTTCTTCGGAGTATTTTTGTAAACAAAATAGGTAGCAATAAAAGGAATTATACCAAAGGCCAGGTTAATCGGAGCAATCACTTCCTGTTCGACAAAATGGAAAATGATCCTGGTAAATATCCCTGCCATAATGGCTAAAATGCCCATGAATATGAAATCTTTTTGGAGCTTGGAAGATTTTTCTGTATTTGCAGCCTCCTTGAAATGCAATCTTTCAAACCAAACGTTAAGGACCTGAGAATCAGGATTTTGTTCCCATGCCTGTAAGAATGAATTTTTAAAGGCTTTTGGGTCTTTTCTATATATTCTCTCCAGTTCATGAGGATTATGAATATTTTCAATAATCGAATTGTTAATTTCCATCGTTATACCTCCCCTAATAATTGTTAAATCCTCCACAATGGTTAACTGTCTTCGTCACTTTTGTATTCTAAAATATCCCCAGGGTAACACTCTAAAGCCTTACAAATTGCTCTCTAAGATGGATAATCGAATCGCTTTCGCCCTTTCCATTTTTCAATAAAGAAAGGTTCGTCATCTCAGGCACCAAAAAGATGCAAAGAGCAAGACTGGGACTCCTATAAAAATAGCAGCTATTTTTAAAAACAATATTGTAACATTTTACATAAAAGCACCTCATTTATTAATTCTGATTTTGATTTTAATATATTATTTATTGATTTACAATAAATATTTATTAATTTTTATAACAGTTTTATTGTAATTTATAAAAATTAATAACCATGTCTAAATCTTCTACATCCTCCGTTCCCGTATAATAGAAAGGAAAACAAAAAAAACTTTATAATATATCTGAACCAATCTTTTACTTCATAGTCTTCTCTCATACTTCTCCCACGAAATCCTTACATATATTAGACCTTTTTGTTTGTTACATTCACATTGAAAAAAAAGGGGTTCGGAATGTGACCATCCGAACCCCTTTTTAATATTTAGTTGGATTTGATCGATTTGATATGAATCGATAGACCACTTGAATACTATATTTAGACTATCGCTGGACCTCTCCATGTCCAGTTTGCCATTTTCTTTTGATTTAATGCAACGAAAGTAAGCATCGCCTTCATCGACATTTTTTTATGCCTCACAACATGCTTTTTGTAATTTCCGGCTTTTCCTGGGATTTTCACTTCACAAGTGCCCGTTATGATTCTTACCTTAACTTTTAGTCAATTGAGCTCGATCCTCACCCTGTGGCGGTTCTTCCATCCAACCATTTTTGACCATAATTCTTCCACCTTGTTTTGCAAAATCAAAAATATCTTTTGCAAGGAGCGCCATTTTTGCAGGTATGTCACTTCGTAAACTAAACGCACCGCCAAGTGCATTACTTCCAAGTCCAAATGTACTTAATAAGCTGGTATTGTACATCATTAATTTATCAGAGAACGGGGCGACAGTTGAATTTGTAGCTTTCCCGGCGTGAGTAGCCGGTGGTTCAATATAATCCTGCCGAAAAAATTCTCCTAATGCCGTTTCGACTTTCTTTGATAGTTCCATGCCTTTAACAAAATATTTTCGTACCTGGTGATCTTGTGCTACTTGAGCAAATCCAATCATTAATTGCATACCCGTAAGGTTTGTCTCAATGGTATGATGAATAAGAGAAATCTCAATTGTATTTAAGGATCTTTCATTACTTAACCAATTCAACCCAGTTATATAATTTTTGTTATGTACAAACTTAACTTCTTTTGGCATTGAAACATAAGGGGGACGTGAAAGAACTCCTGCTTCTAAAAGAAAATGTGTCGATTGATCAAACGCCTCTTGTCCTTCATCTGTTAACCGTCTGAAAAATTTTCTTATATCTTCCCGGTACGACATGGTCGAATAGAGCGCGTAAAGGTTAGTTCCTATTTTAGACATCATGTGTAAATACATCACATCATACATATAGTCAAATAACTTTGGAGCCCCTTTATTTACGTCTTTTTCAGTAAAACCAATCGGAATAACCGCGCCTTCCTGTTGAAAAATCTTGGTCACAAACTCTATACTTTCAGCAGCACGGTCATAATAAGACTGCAGAATTGTCCGTATTTCCTCATTTTCAACATGTTCCAGGAAGTATTCTAGAAATCTCATGATCATTGTCTTGTCTTGATACGTCATCCATAAGTTCGCTAATTCTGAAGAGGTTATTGGTATTCGATTTGAACTATGCATTCAAAAGCCTCCAAAATTTCATTCGTTTTCTTACTCTTTACTTTTGAAAAAATTTATTAGGTATACAGTATTTTTGTATCAGCTACTATTGTTGGAAAAACCGTTTATTTAGGGTAAGGCGACCAAAAGTGAAATGAGGGGCTACTGTAATTATTATGTACTTTCATCAAATATCCATACGGTAAATTCTCAGGCCTTTTCGCAGGGCTTTTTACACAACATAACATCCCTGTAAGATTTTCATATCGCTTAATCAAAAACATATTTTCATTTTTCTGCCAATCTGTCCATCTGTTACAAAACAAAGGCGATGCCCCTAATTTAAGCATCGCTCCTTATCCGAAATTAACTGCTCAACTAACGCTCCGGTTTTACGGAATACGCAGTGTCAAAGGTACTAATTGTTAAACAATGATACAATTTACTTTAAATTGGAATATTCAGTTCAAAAAATCAAATCTCGCCAAAGTGAAGAAGTATAAGAAAGAAGGGAAAAATAGCTATTAAGATACATAAAGCACCTGTAATTACACCGATTTTCTTTATGCTTAAATTCAATAGAAAATACAATGCAAGACCTAAAAAGAACGTTGCTAAGAAAAGTAGTATCAGTGATCCTTTAGGTTCAAAAATCCCAAAAGCATTTTCCATAAATGATTTAGGAGGGCGAGTAGAAGCAACCGGTATTGGGTAAAAGAAATTCTTAACAAATAATAATGACATAATAAAAGTGCTTATTAAGAAAAAAAGTCCCACTAGTTTTTTTACCACAATTAATCTCCTTTCGAAATACAACATTTACATCACATATCTTAAGTAAGGAGTGATACACTATGCAGCAATCCCTCCCTATAGTTGAATAAGATGTTTACATTCAAACATAAAAATTAAAGGAGTTTCATGGATTTACGGAATGCGACTTTCTTCTCAAATGAGTTCCTAACAATAACAGAATTATGCTATAGATGCTAAACACAACTACCCCAAGAATTGCCTCACCAGTAAAACTAATCGGTTCATATCCGCTATGATTGTTAATATGGGACTCTTTCCCTTTGTAAGTAAACCAAATAATAGCCGAAATAAATACATACAAAGCAATTAGGAACGCTGACATTAAATTAGTTAATATTTTGTTATTTGAAGAAAACGATTGCAGTGTATATAAAAATAGACCGCCATATACAAGCATAATAATGAGTGTTTCAGAAATCCCCATTTTATCTCCTCATATTCCTAAAGATACTAAAAGTAGTTATTATTTTAATAATACAATGAAGTTATCATACTAATAACCCTAATCTGGTTTCATCCCATTTCGGATTTTCATTATGGTAAACTACAATATGACCTAACAAATGGCAACTTCCCCTAACATAACCTTCTTCAAATGATTCACGCTTAAAAAATCCTCAGGAGTTTCTCAAATTATGGCTTATCTCCTGTAAGCCACGCAATTAGATATCCGATAAATACAATAAAAAAAAATAATAATATTTTTGTTATCTTTATTATTTTATTTATTAACAAATTAAGACTAGTTTGCTTTTTAATTTTGAAAATTTCAATCGAGAGAAAATAATAGATTAGTGTTAAAAAAGTAATCATTATTAACAACCTCCGGGGAAGTCTCTTCCTCTATGGTATATATTCTACTTAACTTTATTCTCGCTTCTCCCCAATTCACATTTATTACTATCATTTAATTATTCTTAATGATGTATTGCTTTATTAGCCTTATGAACAACTTCTTTGGGTACAAATAATTGATAAGTGGAGGAAAATCCGTATCCACCGCCTTCGCCTCCACCATAACTAATGGTTTTAGTTTTATATTTAACGTTATTATTTTCAAGTTTCCCTCTTATTGAAGAGTATTCAGCTACATCTTGAGTTGAATAAACCAATTCCCAATTAACAAATAAGCTTGCAAAAAAATTCTTGAACATAAAATCCCTCCTATCAATTATCCCTATAAAACAAATGACATAATATTCAAATTATTTATCGGACACCAAGCTTATTCCATTAAACTCCCAATAGCAAAAAAGGATCTGGAAGCTTACTTTCAGATCCTTTCCATTTTGAGGCTTTGAATTCCTCTATTTTCACATCAAATCCTTATGAATTTTTCAGTGGTCACTAATTATTAATTCGTTTGTTAACTTCAATCGTAATGAACTCCGGCAAATAATTGGGCGTACATCCTTTTGATACCATTTCATCTTTGTAAAGACCCGTTTTTTCACCAAGTTTAATACAACGTGCTCGATACTTTTCATCATAAACGCCTATCCAGCCTGCGGTGAAATTCATAGCCCATTGAACTTCCGGTTCTTCCTTCATAATATTAGCTTCAATTGCAGAAAGTAAGTCTGCGGTGTTATCAGGCGGTGTTTGTCCAGTCCATCTCAATCGCCCTTGAAAATACCAGAAAACTCGCCTTTGAAGAGCAGAAGGACTATGTTCCCATAACTCCATCAATGCAATGTTCTTCTTGTCTTTGGTGAGCTGATTAGCCATTAACCAATCCATTAAGTTATTTCGCTCATCAAATGTATGAATCTGCATATCCTTATCAAGCTTATTTAGTACATCTTGTGAAAGAAGTTTTTTGTCCATAATTAAGATTGCCAATAGTCTGGGCAAAAAATCTCCGGTTGACCAAAGTTCCATAGCTAGTTCGTGATCTTTTTTAATGTCCTTCGCGATTTTTCGTAAGTCGCCTAGCTTAGTATTACTATTGATCTGAGGTAGAATGTTTTCTGCTTTTGATGATCGTTTTATTTCTGTGCTTTTACTTTTATTCATTTGACATAACTCCTTTTTAAAGCACTGTTTCTTAATATGTCATTTGCGGGATATATCAATAACTAAATTTCGTTATAAGTCTTATTGCATACAATTGTACCATAACAACGTAAAAGGGATGATTCATTTCGCCGTTATTTATGATACAGTTCCCCACTACTAGTGCTAAACTACATCTTCAACAATCCGGCCAAAAAATGGAAAATGAGCGCTTATCCTTGTTACAGGATAACGCCCATTAGTTGAGTAAGACTATCTTTCCCCACCAATTCCCTTCATACACAAGGTTACTCTTTGTCAGCTAATAGCTGAATTTTGAAGATATCTGTAAAGCCTGTTCTGTCGGTGACTAGTGTGATTGAAATCAAATCACCTTCTGACAATTCAGAAAGCCGGATAACAGCATCCTGCCGATATATATTCACTTCTCCCCATACATCATATTGAAACTCACCTCGATAATTCTCATCATTGAGGGAAATACCATCAACCAATATAGACTT
Organism: Sutcliffiella sp. NPDC057660; assembly: GCF_042800035.1. Classification (NCBI taxonomy): domain Bacteria; kingdom Bacillati; phylum Bacillota; class Bacilli; order Caryophanales; family Bacillaceae; genus Sutcliffiella; species Sutcliffiella sp. NPDC057660. The sequence goes on along the minus strand of NZ_JBHVHV010000008.1, from coordinate 27,489 downwards.
CTCGCCAACTTCTTTTACTTCTGCATAGAATGTCTGAATATCAGAAGCTGACATCACCCATGCATCTTCTTCGTAATCTTTATAGGCATTAACATATCCCGCATTATAGCTAATAAATATGCCAATGAGTAAAACTAATATGGTCATAACAATAGTGACTTTATATGGAGGAACCATTGAAATACGTTTGCCCTCGGTTGTCCCTAAAGCCTTATTGACATGCCGATTAAAGATTTGAAAATAAACAATGACGGTAACGACAAATATTATTAGAATTGCAAACAGCGCGAGAAAATAAATAGGTAAACCCATGCAATTGCCTCCTCTATATTCCGAAATATTCTTTGAAAATGTAGTAATAGCTTCTTGTTACATCAACACTTTTACCATTAGTCATTGTAAGGATAAACTTCGACGAAAGAGTAGGTGTAATTCGTTTAACCTTATTTCTTGCAATTACAACAGAGTTACTAATACGCAAAAATTTTGTTGGGTCAAGCAAACTGACAATTCGATATAATCGGTCGGTAGCTTGATATAGTCCTTCTTTCGTTTGTACCTCAACTGCATGACCGAACGATTCGATACAAACAATATCCTCTACCGATAAAATGATTCTCGCATTTGTTCCTTTTTCTCTCACAGTCAGATTATCAATGAAGCTGTTGGTTTCACATAATACCAAGTCGGCAGTATCATCTATTTGAATTCCTCGTTCTTCAAGTGCAGATTTAATTTCAACATAACGCTCATTACTAATGTCAAGTTTGATTTTCAAATTGCAACCTCCTTTCGTACATCGTAATACATAGCCATGTGCCAAAAGTAGTATAACAATCGGATTTTCGCATCTCAATATAAGAGGAACACTTTACAGATATAGCCACATAGATTACACAACATGGTGCATGAACATTAGCATTTTTCTTTTCGCTGCCTGTATGCAGGCTTTTCCGTTTACTCACATTAAATCCTCCTTAACATCTTTACTATCGAGCTTAACTTTTTTTACAATAATAAAAACTATTAACCTATTTTTGGTTAATAGGTCATTTTATGTAGGGTATAATCAAAAATCAATTATGCCCAAGTTCTTTTGCCAATTATCCTGCTGCTGTATCTGTAGGTAAATTACCATTTATAACATATCATAAAAATTCTAATTGACCCCTTAGTTAAAACACAAAAAGCACTGCGAAAACGCAGTGCTTTTTGTTATACCTATTTCTATACATTTTTCCATACAATTCTGGATTTTGTGACAGGTTCGGAATCCGTTATGATACGCTCCCGTTTTTTATTGTTTCACTTTATACTCTTTTGATGTACCATCAGCAAATGTAACTTCCAACTCAAATTCTGTGTAGTCCTTTTCCAGACTGAATACTTCAAGGACCTGCGTTACTACTTCTTGCTCGTCTGAGTTGGCGTCAATCTTTAGCTGCTCAAGCATTGGGGATAATTCTTTGTATGCTTCATCACCTTTTAAGATGTTGTCATTTACTGTATCCTCAATTTCTGCTTCGCCGTTACCTTCAGCTTCAAAGTCCGCTTCATACTTTTTATTGTCCTTATACTCGACATCCAAATCAAATTTGGTATATGTATGTCCTGTCTGTGATTCCAGGTCTCCATTTAGCCCTTCTTCTGTTGTGCTTTCATCTCCTGGTGCCTGGGTTTCATCTTGTGCAGGGGCATTTTCAGGTGGTGCAGACATATTTTCGTTGTCTGTGCCACAACCTGAAACTATAGCGGCAGACAGTAGTATGGACAATGCTGATAAAACTGCTTTTAATGAAAGAAATCTTTTCATCAAGTTTCCTCCTCCATGAAATTACAGGTTATTTTATCCATTTGATAGTGAAATTACCCATTTTCAAAAAATTTTACCTCATGACTTTTGCTTCTTAGTTTTGTCCATATCCCGATTAGTAATGTCAACCATGCAGCCCCGGCTAAATATCCTGCCAACACATCCAATGGATAGTGTACACCCAAATAGATTCTGCTCAGCCCAATCAACAAGATAATTATCGATGCTAAAAACACTGCTAAGACCTTAATTTTTCTTTGATGGGCTATCATAAGTACTAGAAATGCAATCATCCCATAGGTAGCCATGGCATTCATCGCATGACCACTGGGAAAGCTGTAAAAATTAGCATCAACTAGATGTTCGAGACTTGGCCTTTCCCTCTGGTAGATACCCTTCATACATGTATTGAGTAGGCGGACACCTACAATATTCACCCAAACCATCATGATAGCAAAATGATATCTCTTAACGAGTAAATAGATGGAAACTACAAACATAGCTGGGTACAAGAAGTTTCTTGACCCTATAAAAGATAAGAAAATAAAAAACCAATCCAGATCCCAAAACTGATACCCATACCTTCCCCATTGCCTATCAAGACTTTCCACTGACTGAAATTCCAATAAGAATCCCAGCAATAAAAACAGCAGGCCTAATAGGATACTGCATCGAAATAGATACTTTGCTTGGATCTTCATCTCATGCCCCCTATCGCAACTGCATAAAAAAGCTAACTTACCCTAATAGGTATAGTTAGCCAATATCTTTCTTTATAAACTTTTAAGAAGCAATTTTTTCAGTAGTGGGAATAGCACATCAGGAAGTTCCTCTATATTCGGAACAAGGATACTGTATTTTCCATACATGTTTTGGATTGTTTTTACCTGACTTTCCTCAATTTCTCCATTGCTGAGGAAAACGTTGATTACTTCAATACCACTTTTGCGTGCATCCATTACTGCCTGATGTGTATCCACAATTCCATTCTGTTCATATTGCATCGCTGCAGGCTCCCCGTCAGAAAAAACCAGCAGGAATTTCTGCTTTTCACTTCTGCTTAACAGCCGTTTTGTCATATGTCGAATTGCATATCCATCGCGATTGTCCTCTTCAGGTTCCAATTGGAGGATTTCTGGACCAGATTTATTCTTCATGCTTGAAGAAAAATCAATCACCGTCTTGAAAAAATTAGGTTGGCTTGTTGAGGTTGCATCATTCGTATCTTCCCAAAAGCCGACCACTTCATGAGGAACGAACACCGATTTAAGCGCTTCATGGAACAGGGTTATACCAAATTTGGTCTGCTCCATTTTATCAAACATGGACGCGGAACAATCTACAAGTAGCGTGAAAACAGCATCAATTTCTATGGAAGGGTTATCCCTTTTATAAAACATTTTTGGATTATCATCCATAAACCAAGGAAGTAGCTTTTTGCTTAATCTGCCGAAAGCCAATTCACTTCTGGGCAGGATTTTTTTATGCTCAAGTGTTTTCTGGATAAGCTGCTTCAGTTTCTTTTGATAAGCGGATATGAACAGTTTGTATTCTTCATAATCGTTCTTTTGCTCTATCGTAACTGACGAAGGGGTAAGGAATACTGGGTAGGCATATTTATTCTCCTTCCCGAATTCCACATTGGATCCCCTTTCCTTCTTCTCCTCATTTTGCCTAACATCCATGGCTTCAAGCGAGGAATAGTCATTTTTATTGGTTTGCTTGCTAGACCCCTGGACATATCCCATCGCCTGGTCTCCGTCTTCCCCTTCACGGCCACCCTCGCCCATCAGGTCCATTTTCGTACCCTGCTCCAGATCAAACTGCAAAAAGCTCTGGGAACTGGACTCGGATTCCCTATGCCAGGTTGGAAGCTTATCCTCATGAATATCTTCGTCTTCCGTTTCTTTCTCTTTTTTATCGTCGTTCTTTAATTCACTTTTTCGCTTTAGGTCATCAAATGTCAAATTATCCTGCATTTCCTCTTTTTCAGTAAAATCCGGCAAAAGAAAATACATATTGAGCATATCTCTGTCTAAAAGTTCGTCCAGTACTTCCACGATATTCAGACAGATTCTCTCTATTTCTGAAGTTGAGTTTGCCTCATAACATTTAGAAGCCTCTGCTCTGACAAAAGAAAGTGCGGGATCTATCTCATTACCGATAAAAGGAACCTCCTCCAACGGGTTATCAGTCGTTAAGAGGAGATATAGCAGATTATATAACGCATCTGTTGTAATGGTCCTATCGAGATTTACCTTTAATTGGCTTCGGAAATACTTTCGATATTCCGCCCTTCTTACGTGAAAGGATCGGGTGGTGCCAGGTCTTTCCCTTTTACATATTTCCTCAAGGCGCAGATCTTCCAACAGCATAAAAAGCTGCCTGCTGAAACTGAATAAATGAGATGTCCTGCTTTTAGTCATGAAACGGGAAACGCTGGAAAAATCCGTATGCGGGATGGTTCCGACGCTCCTCAGATAAACATCGCTTTTCAACCCATGCATCTTTTCGTGATGAGGGTGGTTATCCCAGAAAAGACTGATAAACATTGAATTCTCAAATGGGTCATAATAGGATTTGAATGCATAGGCCACTTCCAAGCTTTCTTTTTTTGCCAGTGATACCGCCAGATCCGCAAGCTCCATAAACAGGAAGGAATCAATTTTCTTATCGTTGAAAACAATAGGTCTCAATTGGCCAACCCTCAATCAAACAGAGTCTGGGCAACATTGAGTACTGCTGCCTTCTCACGTTCATCTTCCAGCTTTTCCATGATTCCTCTTTTAATGGCGCGAAGTGGTGGTATATAGACGCTCAAATCGCATGTGTCCAGAAGTGCACGAACAGATGCAGCTTCTTCCGAAAGTTGACCATTCCTTACTAAAGCGATTAGATCAGATGAAAGCGTGACGAATTTTTTCAGCAACTTCTCATCCTTCAAGTGGGATTGTTCACGGAGAACATGCAAAAGGACCTCTCCTTGAATATACGGGACATCGATTACAACAAAACGATTTTTAAGGGCTTCATTTAGTGGTACCGTTCCCACATAGCCTTCATTGATTGCCGCAATGACTCCGAAGTCGGATTGAGCAGTCACGACCTCCCCCGTAAATGGATTGGAAATGGTTTTGCGGTAGTCGAGAACGCCATTCAGGATTGGCAAAGTTTCCGGCTTGGCCATATTGATTTCATCGATATATAACAAATGACCTTCCTTCATGGACTCAATCACCGGCCCTGGAACAAACTCAATGGATGCATGCCCTTCTATATTTTGAATCGTTTTAAATCCTAGTAGTGCCTCTGCATCAAGGTCGACGGAACAGTTGATACTATGCATTGGCTTTTGGAAGATGGAGGATAAGGTTTCTGCCAGCTTCGTTTTGCCTGAACCTGTAGGGCCCTTCAACAGTACATTTTTACCTATTGACAGGGCAATGATTGCATCAAAGATGATGCTCTCTTCAGAGGCAGTGTATCCTCCTTTACCTATCAGATTTGATCTACTGGTACTTGCTATTGGGCGGCGGTTAATTTTTTCTTGGATATCACTTGGAAGGCTATTTATATTAAACAACATATTAACTCCTTTTCTATGTAGAGGATATGGTATTACTATTGTTACACAAACTAGAAATAGAGTAGGCGCATGAATTTATTCATGCGCCTCTCGCAGATCCGTACGTGCGGGTCATCGCATACGGCTCCTCCATGGTTATCCCCTTTGAGGATGATGTTCATTATAAATACTTTCGAGAAAGACAAGACCTAATTCTTTGAACCATTCATTAGGCATGGCGGTGTGAACCGCTTTACTCAAAGAGCTTCTCCAGAAACACATGCGCAGGTTTGGAAGTGTGCCCTTCCAATCTCTTCTTCGAAGTTCTCGGTGTAGCTTTCTAACCTTCCGCCAGCTTCTAAGCTGAATCATGCGCAGTCTTCTACGAATCCATGAGTCCAGCTCTTGGAATAGCTTCTTGGCGTCACCTCTACCAAAGTAATTACCCCATCCCCTTAGTAGCGGATTGAGCTTCTCTTTGATGAGCTTTCCTATGTTTATGGTTTGATTCCTTTTTGTAACCTCTTTTACTTTTGCTTTGAACTTTGCCACTGATTTCTTGGAGGGAGTTGCCCATTTACCATTCTTGAATTCATACCCTAGGAACACAAATGATTCTATCCTATTGTCTACAATCTTTGTCTTTTCTGGGTGGATAATGAGTCCAAGTTCACCTTCAAGAAATTTCTGTAGTGATTTCAGTACTCTTTCTGCCCCTTTTTGGGATTTACAACATATTACGAAGTCATCCGCATACCTTGTTATTCTATGTCCTCGTTCCATCATCGCTTCATCTAGTGGATGTAGGAATATGTTCGCTAACAGGGGGCTTATCACTCCACCTTGAGGTGTACCTTTTTCGTTCAAATAAAAGCTACCTTTATCCAGCACACCAGCTTGAAGGAATTCCGTTAGAAGCTTTAGTACACTTCCATCTACAATTTCTTCTCTCACTTCCTTCATGAGACGCTCGTGGGGGATGGTATCAAAATAAGATTTCAGGTCGGCATCTATGACATATACATACCCTTCTGCTAGGTCTTTACGTATTTTGTCTATTGCCATATGAGCACTTCTGTTTGGACGAAATCCATAACTACAATCTTTGAACTTGGCTTCAAATATAGGTTCTATTACTCTACGGGTAGCTGCTTGAGCTATTCTATCCCTTACAGTTGGAATCCCTAGGGGTCTCTCTGTACCGTCAGCCTTAGGGATGTAGACTCTTCTCACTGGCATCGATTTATAAGATTTCGTCTTTAAATCGTTTTGAAGAACTCGTACGTTGTTCTCCAGGTCAGCCTCGAACTCTTTTATAGTTACGTTGTCCACACCCGACGTGCCTCGGTTTCGTTTCACCTCTTTGAATGCTTCTTCTAGATTGGTGCTAGCCCAGATTTTATCCATCAAGCTGTACCATTTTCTCTTTCTTGTTTTCTTTACTCCCTCACGAAAGGTTGACTTCCTTATTTCCTCGTTCATGCTCGTTTCAATTTCCTTTCCTCCTATAGATTGAATAGCCTAACTTCGGCAATATCTTTAGGTTGTTTCAGTACTACACCCATACGGTCTACCCTTCTGTTCGACCCCGGGTCTATGGTCATCTTCCTACCGGTTTCTGTATGGCACATGACGGTTCTATTTAAGTCGCTTACCTTTTCTTCCATGGACAGACGGGCTTCGCATAGAATCCCCACCTTTTGGGTTGAGGTTCCTCTTAATAACTAGTATTAAGTCACTTACCATTGCGACTTTTCCGATAAGCTTATTCACTACTATCCCCTGTTCTGACTTCTCACTGCTCATAGACTCCACTTGCTCATCCCGAACTTGTTAGAGTGTTACCATTATTGGAAACAATGAGACCTCCTTGGGTCACGTCATCAAACTTTCCCTCGAATCCAGTCCTCATAACTTTCAGAGTCTCAAGTGGTATTGGACATTCCCATCTTTTGCGAGGTTGTCCGACTCTGCCAGCCAACGTGGATCTTATCGCCTGTTCCGAGTTTTGCCTTCAGGTCCTCCGCACGATACCTCACGGACACGCACTACCTGTCAGCTATACATTTCCGCCACTTGCGGCACGTTAGGGACTTGCACCCGTTAGTTTGATGCGCTGCCAAGCGCACAAAAGCTGCTGACAAAGTATTGTCAACAGCTTAGCTTTATTATAGCAGTATATGTGATTCACTGAAAGTAATTTACTTGATGCTGTCTACTTCCTGAACATTTTTCTTCTTTCCGGAAATGATCCATGCACCAACCGCAATACCGATCAGGACAACCCAGAACATCGTCTTAAATAGTGGAGAATGCGGGAATTCATGTGGCAGGATACCGAGATGAGCAAGTGTGAACACCAATAACTTGAACCCTACCCAACCTACGATGACAAAAGCCGCGGTTTCCAGGCTCGGACGCTCTTTTAAAAGCTTCACGAACATTGTTGCAGCAAATCGCATGATGACTACCCCTACGAATCCACCTAGGAAGATGATGATAAATTGTCCACCGTCAATTCCACCGATTTTTGGAAGATTCGTCTGTGGAAGCGTTAAAGCTAAAGCGAATGCAGCCAAAATGGAGTCAACCGCAAATGCGATATCTGCAAGTTCAACTTTAAGGACCGTCATCCAGAAACCGGATTTCTTTTCCGGCTTATCAACCGCTACGGCAGTTTCGGCTCTATGGACGACAAATCGGCGCCATAAATGATTGACTGCGATAAATAACAAGTAAGCTGCACCGATTGCTTGAACCTGCCATATGTTAACAAGGTATGAAATGATGAATAAGGACCCTAATCTAAATACCAATGCTCCTGCAAGTCCGTAAAATAAAGCTTTTTTTCTTTGTTCATCTGGTAAATGCTTGACCATGATGGCAAGTACCAGTGCATTGTCTGCTGCCAGTATACCTTCAAGTCCGATCAGGACAAGAAGTACCCAACCATACTCCAATAACAGCTGAAGTTCCATTTTTTCTCCTCCTAGTTTACAAAAGCCTCTACCTGATCATAGACAGAGGCTTTTTATACAACATAAAAAGACCTCCACCTAGACCTGTAATAAGTTTAGGCAAAGGTCTTGCTAACAACGGAATCGTTGCCAATAAAGCCGGTGGCTGGTGAACAGTCACGTAATGACGGCAATATTGTTTTCATAGCTACTCCCCTTTGATGGGCTTGTAAGTATATAATTTTAATATATTACTATTCTAGTAGCAACTCTTCATCATGTCAAGATTTAGTTTATGGTCTAGAATGATTAGCAAAAAAATTAGCTTTGACATGTAGGGGTACAAAAAAACTACTTTCTACTTAATTGCTGTTTCAATGAAGGACAAGCCTTATTCTTTCGAAATAAGCAGCATTGTTCAGACTATAATGAATTTAATTTATTTCTGTCCTCTAAATAATTCTGTTATGGTATAATCACCTAATTACAATGAAATAGAAGGATAGTGAATCGAATGAGACAAGTATTCTCCTACCCAGAACGCATAAAACTATTCATAAAAATTGTCATACCCATCCTGGTCACCCAAATCGGCCTATTTTCCATGAATCTATTCGATATTATGATGACTGGAAATGTCGGCGCACAAGATCTCGCAGGAGTTGCCATAGGAGCCGGTCTCTGGGTACCTGTTTTTACAGGTTTAAGTGGAATTCTCCTTTCCATAACCCCTATTGTCGCTCAGCTGGTTGGTGCGAAAAGAACCGAGAGTGTTCCCTTTTCCCTTACACAAGGCATGTATGTCGCAATTGCCATGAGTCTGTTGGTTTTAGCCGTCGGTGCAATATTCATGGATCCCATACTTCAAAGTATGAACCTTGAAACAGAAGTGCGGTACGTTGCAAAACACTATTTAATTGCATTGGGATTTGGGGTCATCCCATTATTTTGCTATACTGTTATTCGCTGTTTTATCGATGCACTCGGGCATACGCGGATTTCAATGATCATCACCTTGCTATCGCTTCCGACTAATGTAGTGCTCAACTACTTGCTGATTTTCGGTAAATTCGGCCTTCCGGAATTGGGTGGGATTGGAGCTGGTATTGCTTCTGCCATTACCTATTGGGTCATCTTGATCATTTCACTTTATATTGTGCTGAAAAAGAAGCCATTCACCCAATTCACTCTTTTTAAAGTGCTATATCCTGTTTCCTTTTCAAAATGGAAGGAAATATTATTGATCGGTGTACCAATCGGGTTATCGATTTTCTTTGAAACGAGTATTTTCTCTGCCGTGACACTCCTGATGAGCTCCTTCGATACAGTGACGATCGCCTCTCATCAGGTTGCTTTGAATTTTGCTTCTCTGCTTTATATGATTCCTTTAAGTATATCGATGGCTTTAACCATTCTGGTAGGATTTGAAGTTGGTGCCAATAGAATCAAGGATGCCAAGCAATACACCATTATCGGAGTAATTTCTGCTGTCGCCTTATCGTCACTGTGTGCCATCTTCCTCTTTTTCTTCAAGTCAGAAGTGGCCGGACTTTATACGAAGGATGTAGAGGTAATTGCCTTGACAACCTCGTTTTTACTGTACGCGATTTTCTTTCAGCTTTCTGATGCCATTGCTGCTCCGATACAAGGTGCGTTGCGAGGCTTTAAGGATGTAAATGTTACCTTTATCATTGCACTTGTCTCCTATTGGGTCATTGGATTGCCAATAGGTTATCTGCTAGCCAACTATACGGGCTTAGGCGCATTCGGATATTGGCTTGGGCTGATCAGTGGTTTGGCAGCCGGAGCAATCGGCCTTGCATGGCGACTATCCAATATCCAGAAAAAGTATCTGAATTTCCAATCTCAAAAGGCAAGCTGATAAATTTGAATCTCACTATTCTTATAGGAATAATAAAAGGAATTTGTAGTTTCTTGTCGAATAAAGCAGATAAAACGATATTAACTACAATTTATGAGGAGATCTTATATGAATAGCTATGATTTCAATAAAGCGGTTTCAGTTCTTGATTTCTTTCAACAGGAATTAAATGTGCTCATCAGTCTACTGACAAAATATGAAGAATCACAATTTGGTGAAAAATCCCTACTGCAAGCTGAAATAAAGCAGCAATTCAAATATGTGAAAGATGAGTTGAAAAAGCAGATAAAAGTGCTCATTGAATTTGATGCAAATGCCTTGGTTGTCGAGTATCTGCTTCCTCCCTTATGCGTGGCCTCTACACATTTCCAGGATATCGGCATCAATAGGATCAATCCAAACAGCATTCACAAGGTTAGACAGCTAGCAGTGAAAGCTAACGGATTTATCAATAAGTATCATTCTCAGCTTGCAAATGATCAATTAGGATAACCTAAAATCTCATAGTAAAAAGGCAGCCAAATTGGCTGCCTTTTTTTCATCACCTATTATTTACCGATGAACATTTGAGTCCAGTAGTTACCATCTTCAACATGACCTACACCAATATGAGTAAACTCACCATTCATGATGTTCGCACGGTGTCCTTCGGAATTCATCCATGCATTTACCACTTCTTCTGGAGATTGTTGACCCATCGCAATGTTTTCACCTGCAGTGCGGTACTCCACTCCGAATTGCTTCATCATATCAAACGGAGATCCGTAAGTTGGACTATTATGAGCGAAGTAGTTGTTTTTCTTCATATCATTGGACTTTTCTTTTGCTACTTTGCTTAATTCTTCGTCAAGCTCAAGTGGTGCCAAACCTTGCTTTGCACGTTCAGCATTAGTAAGTTCTACCACTTTCTTTTCGAATTCACTAACAGCACTAGCTGTTTGCTCTGTTTTATTCTCTGCTGGCGCTTCAGCTTGCTGTTGTGGTGCCGGTTGCTGTGGTGCAGGAGTTGCTTCTGCTGCAGGCTTTTCTTCTGCTTTTGGAGCTTCTGCTGCAGGCTTTTCCTCTGCTTTTGGAGCTTCTGCTGCAGGCTTTTCCTCTGCTTTTGGAGCTTCTACAGCTTCAGCTGGCTTTTGTTCTTGTTGTTTTTGGGGTGCTTCTGCTTGAGCTGGCGCTTGTCCTTGACCAAACTGTACTTTTACACCAAATTTGCTTTCGAGATCTTTTATATAGTTTTCTAAAAATGCTTTCGCATCATCTTGATTATTAAAAGTTTGAATATTTGAACCTAAGTCGCATGTAGGTTTTGAAGGTGCATTTCCTTCAGCCTTTGCATTCATGCCGAATGGTGCTGCTGTTAATACCGCTGCTGTAGTGACAGCTGTTAATAATGATTTTTTGTTGAGTTTCATAGGTGAAATTCCCCCTTGAAAAATTTTTGTAGTGTTTTTTGCTACACGAAAATCATATCATGGGTTTTATGTAATAATACTGGGCAATTTTAGAAAATGAATGAAGCCATTTTACATAATAATTCCAAAAGGTGATTCACGCCAATATAGACAAGACTTTGTCAGATTACTGAGACCACATCAATCAGAAAAGTTTTTCCCATAATCAACCAGCATTTATATATTATTCTAGTAAAATAGTATTGACATGTATTTTTTTTAGCTTCAAATATTACAAATCAGCCTAATGGATTACATATATTACACAAAATCAGGTTTCTGTAACAACCAAAGAAAAGAAAACAAGCTTCTTACCGAATGCATGTTTCCATGACATTTATAAGAAGCTTCGATAACGTGTATCGCTTATTTTTCTATCCAGGTAAACATATAGTTCTTATCTTCAATCTCTTGCGCTTTTTTTACAATCTTCAAAGGTTTGAACGTATCAATCATGACTGCAAGCTCCAATGTTTCCTTTTTGCCGATGCTTGCTTCTGTTGTTCCTGGATGAGGACCATGTGGGATTCCTGAAGGATGCAAGGTAATGGAACCTATTTCGATTCCTTTACGGCTCATAAAATTCCCTTCAACATAGTATAGAAGTTCATCACTGTTCACATTACTATGGTAGTATGGGGCAGGTATTGCCTCAGGATGATAGTCATAGAGCCTTGGCACAAAGGAACAAACGACAAAATTATGGCCTTCAAAGGTTTGATGCACAGGAGGCGGCTGATGTACCCGGCCAGTGATTGGTTCAAAATCTTCTATATTAAATACCCACGGATACAGATACCCGTCCCAGCCGACGACATCCAAGGGATGGTGCCCAAGAATGTGGGAGTGCATAAAGCCCCGTGTTTTGGTAAGTACCTCAAATTCCCCTTTTTCACTATAGGTTTCCAATACCTCTGGACCGCGGAAATCCCTTTCGCAAAATGGACTATGCTCCAATAACTGACCATATTCATTGCGATATCTCCTTGGTGTCGTCAGCTGGCTGAAGGACTCGATAAACAAAATCTTCGTTTCCTCCGCTGGCAGCACACGATAGATGGTGCCGATAGGGATGGTTACATAATCCCCCGGTCGATACGTAAAGGTTCCAAACATTGTCTCCACCTTCCCGGAGCCGTAATGAATGTATAACATCTCATCTCCGTCACCATTGCGGTAAAAGCTCTTCATATCCTCTGTTACAAGTGCAGTTCCAATCAGGAGATCATTGTTTCCAAGCAGATACTCCCTGGCATCCAATGCATTTCCCTTCTTTTCGATGGAAGTTGTCTTTAGATGACGGTGATTCAATGCAGTATGCTCTTCATATTCAGGAAGATAGCTATACAGGACCTCAGATTTCACTACTTCCGTCGGCAAAAAATGATGATAAAGAATGGACTGTGACCCTGAAAATCCCTTCGTACCCATCACCTGTTCCCGAAAAAGAGAACCATCTTCTTTTTTGAACATCGTATGGCGCTTATGTGGAATCTCTCCCATTTTCCGATAATACATTTTTACACCCCTTCTACCTATTTGATGGTATTAACCAGTTTTCCAAGCCCGGTAATGGATAATTCCACTGTATCACCAGCTTTTAACCAGCGATGGACATCCGTTCCAAGCTCCAATATACAGCCAGTGCCCACTGTTCCTGAACCGATCACTTCACCGGGATACAACGTCACATCCGCTGAAGCCCGTTCAATCATCTCGGCAAATGTATAATGAATCTGATGGAAGTTCCCGTGCGACAGCTGTCTTCCATTGACGCTGGCCGTCATGGTTAAATCATATCTGTCATTCTTTTTGTATCTTTCCAATTCATCCTTGGTCACAATCCACGGACCGAGTGACGTGGCGAAGTCCTTCCCCTTGGCAGGTCCGAGCCCCACTTTCATCTCTTTCGCTTGGAGGTCCCTTGCGCTCCAGTCGTTCATGATGCAATATCCGAAAATATGAGCCTCTGCCTTTTCAGCTTTTATGTTTTTTCCCTGTTTCCCAATAATGCATGCTATTTCCAATTCGTAATCAAGCCAGTCACATTGGTCGGGTTTTTCTATATCATCAGCTGGCCCCTTTATCGCCAAATGATTGGTGAAATAGAAAACGGGGATTTCATACCACTCGGGAATGACCTCTAACCCCCTTTTAGCCCTGGCAGTTTTCACATGCTCCTCAAATGCATAGAAATCCCTTACACTTACAGGCCTTGGTAATGGCGAGAGAAGCTGAACATCATTGAGTGAATAACGGCCATGTATACTTTGAGCCTGAACTGTCTCATGGACGGTGTCAGCAAAGCTTTCGTGTTGTTCAATAAAAGTCAGTAAGTTTTTTGGCAGTTTTCCTCCTGAAGCCTCATGCATGTCGACAGCATGATCCCCGTCAAGCCATCCTGCACACTGTTCGCCATTGTTTTTAATAAAGCTTATATATTTCATGTTAATCGCCTCTTTTGCGGATTAGCTCAAACATATCACTAGTTGCCCTGGAGTACATATTACCTGCCATTCTTCCGACAGGATTCAGTTTCTTTGTATCAATCTTGCCATCATAATATAGAGCATCCGCGATATGTACCATTTCGACTTTCCCGATCACCAAACTTCCTGCACCTGCTTCCTCTCCGAAATGCAACACTTCATGTAAGGTACACTCAAGCTGAACACCGCTTTCCTTCACTCTTGGCGATGAAATCAAGTGACTATCCTCTTTTGTAAAACCAGACTCATGAAACTCATCCACTTCACTTGGAAATTCAGTGGCTGTGATATTCATTTTTTCCACCATTTCTTCACTAACGATATTGATGACAAACTCCCTTGTTGCCTCAATGTTTTCGAGAGTGTCTTTTTTTGCACCGTCACCACCTCTTCTCATCGGGGAAAAACAGACTAGCATCGGATCTGCACATATGGCAGTAAAGAAACTGAAAGGTGCAATGTTTGCTATTCCTTCTTTATTAATAGAGGAAACAAGGGCTATGGGTCTTGGTAAGATGGAACCGACTAATAATTTATAGGCATCTTTCCATTCAAGACTGCTTGGTTGAACATTCATGAAACCCCACCATTCCTATTTTCGATATTTTTGAGGCATTTGATAAAATAGTGATTGTCCTGCATGGAACTGATGGTAACCCTAATTGCATCTGGGTACCCAAGTGCAGCTCCGGATTTAACAAGGAGACCATGCTTCAACAACTCCCTGCATACAATGTCACCAGGCTGTCCGGTGTGAATCATCATGAAATTGGCCTGAGTATGGAAGTAAGAGTATCCCATCTTGGTAAGCTCGGATTCCAATAAATGCTTTCCCTCTTCATTTCTTTCCACACATTCCAATCGGAAACCCTGATCCTCAAGCGCCACAATAGCTGCAGCCTGGGCAAGCTGGTTCACATTGAATACCTCTTTGACCTTGTTCAGTTCCGCAGCAATATAGGAATCCATCATTCCATAACCGATTCTTAGACCAGCAAGTCCATAGACTTTTGAAAACGTCCGCAGAATCACCAGATTACTGAATTTCTTTAAGAATGGAACAGACTGAAGATACTCCTCACTTGTTGCATATTCGTAATACGCTTCATCAAGTACAATCAATATATGTTCAGGGACCTTTGCAATAAAATCCTCCAACTTCTTTTTCTCCACAATCGTCCCAGTGGGATTGTTGGGATTGCAAACGAAAATAAGCTTGGTATTCTCCGTAATGCTTGCAAGCATCCTATCCAGATCATGTGTTCCTTCAATCAGTGGGACCAGAACTGGTCGGCCTCCTTCAATGGTTACATTGGTTTTATACCTTGGAAAGGTGATTTCCGCCATAACAGCTTCATCCCCTGCATTCAGAAAAGCCCTTAATAAAAGACGGATGATTTCATCGGAACCATTTCCGATGAAAAGCTGATCACTTTTTACGTTCAGAAATTCCGCCAATTTGGTTGTAAGCAATCTCGCCGATCCGTCCGGGTATGTAAATAAATGATCAAGTTGATGTGTCAGATGGTTTTTCACTTTTGGGGAACACCCAAAGACATTTTCAATTTCCGATAAATTGATGATGCTTGGCAAACCCATTTCTTTTTGCAGATCGAAGACACTTTTTCCCAATGGATAGGCAGTCACCATCTGTAGAATTTCCCTGCTCTTCACTTTCACTGCCATCATTTATCCCCCTTTTAAAAAAAGGAGGGCTGGATACCTCCTTTTTTCGTGAAGCTTATATAATCTTAAGGCTGTATTCACAAACATTGTTGCTTTTTAGAAAGATGTATCCATCTAATATTGCCCGTTGATTTCCGCTCCGGACACAAGATTCCCCGGGGACGGATGGGAGCCTCCTCGGCTTCGCCTGTGGGGTCTCCCATGCCCTCTACTCTCCCGCAGGAGTCAAGTGTCCTCCGCTACAATCAACTCACGAGTTAAACATTATTTGCTTTTAGGAAGAGCCTTAAAACAAATTAAATTCGCTATTGAAATCAAAAATTTTGATAAAATGCATTTTTTCATCTTTAGTAAGGAAAATTTATACTATCGGTCACCCCTGTTGGTTGGAGTGCAAGGTGTGAGACTCCTCGAAAATGCGAGCATTTTCTTCGTGCGATGTATCGCTGCCGCAGCCTTCCTTGTCCTGCGGGAGCAGCGTGTCAAGGGAGACCCCGCAGGTGCGCAGCACCGAGGAGGCTCCCGAGGCCGCCATGGATAAGCGAACGCCTGGAGCGGAGACCAACAGGGTGTTTAATGTTAAAATCTAATCTTTAGCCTAGCCTAATTCAAAAGCAACAAATTTTCATAAAGAGCCAATCTTATAGATTTCCTCTTAGTTCCTGTTCTCTTTCGATGGATTCAAACAAAGCCTTGAAGTTTCCTTCTCCAAACCCTTTGGCACCTTTGCGCTGAATCACTTCTATGAATAGAGTCGGTCTATCCACAATCGGCTTGGTGAAAATCTGAAGCAGATAGCCTTCGTCATCCCGATCAACCAGGATGCTCAATTCACGAAGCTTGGCAATCTCTTCATCGATCTCTCCGACTCGTTCGGATAGCATTTCATAATACGTATCAGGTGTGTTCAGAAATTCCACGCCGTTCTCCTTCAGCTTGCTGACCGTTTGTACGATGTCTTCCGTAAGTATGGCAATATGCTGAACTCCTGCGCCATTATAGAATTCAAGATACTCCTCGATTTGGGATTTTCTTTTTCCTTCTGCAGGCTCATTGATTGGAAACTTGATCCGACCGCCATTGTGCATCACTTTTGACATCAATGCAGAATACTCCGTGTTGATATCCTTATCTGTAAAATGAGTCATTTCCTTGAAGCCCATCACTTTTTCGTAATAAGCAACCCATTCCTCCATGCTCTCAACATTCCCAACTACATGGTCGATGCCGATGATTCCTGCATCCTTTACTGGAGTGGAGTTTTTATAAGTTCTAAAACCTGGCATGAATACACCGGAATAATTCTTTCTCTCCACAAGGGTATGGATTGTATCGCCATATGTACCGATGACAGCTTTTTTGATGCTTCCTTGCTCATCTGTCAGTTCCTGTGGAGGTTGCAATGCAATAGCGCCTCTTTCAACGGCGGTATTGTAAGCCTTTTCAACATCGTCCACCAAAAGGGCGATATCCTTTACGCCGTCTCCATGTTTTTTTACAAACTCAGATATTCTTGTATCCTGCTTGAGAGAACCGGAAATAACTAGACGCACATTACGCTGTTTCAAAACGTAGGAGACATTCTCCCTGTTGCCTGTTTCAAGACCGGAATATGCGATTGGTTCAAAACCGAATGCAGTGGTGAAAAAATGGGCGGCCTGTTTTGCATTTCCTGTATAGATTTCCAAGTAATCGACATCTCTTACAGGAAAGAAATCTTCCGTCAGTGGTTGGTTTTGCATCGCTTTTTCTACGTTCATTTTGACCCCTCCATAAATAAATTGAAAAATATTTTTATTCTGAAATTAATATAATGGATAATTCAGTACGCTTGCAAGAGTCCCATTTAAAGCTAGAATGCTTTGACGTGCAAAAGTATTTTACACCGTGACCTTGCTGTTCTTGACTGACGGCGGCTTGTGTATCGCTTTGTTTGATAGATCCTCAAGGGACTCAAGGAAATTTTCATTAAGGCTCGGATGTGGAAACAATGGGAAAAGCAGATCTTCTTCCCTTCCTACCATTTCGAGTGCCACAATCCCTGAAGAAATGAGTTCGATTGCACCCTCTCCCATCATGTGGACCCCAAGAATCAGCTCTGTTCCTGCTTCACTGATTGTTTTGATGAGGCCATCCTTCTGCCCAAGGATGGATGCATACCCGTTGGTCCTGAATGCCGATTCCCCGATTGCAATTTCATAGCCCGCATCTTTTGCCTGTTCTTCAGTAAAACCGACCGATGCGATGGGAGGAATCGTATGCAGAACTCTGGGTAAGTAATTGAGATCTATCTCTGATTGGAAGCCTGCAATGCTTTCTGCTGCAACTTTTGCTTGTTTGATCGCTTTCACAGCAAGAGAAGGTCCTTCTGTAATATCCCCGATTGCATAGATGTGATCAACGGATGTCTGGCATTTGTGATTCACTTTTACAGCCCCGCTATCATGCAATAGGATACCAGCTCTACTTACACCTAATCCATCCGATGTTCCTCCCGGCTGAGATGCAACATATAAATGGGTACTCATCAAAGTCTGCGTTTTTCCTTCCGCATCTTGTATGTCCATTTCCCAGTTTTTATCGAAATAATTGGTGCTCTTTACTTTGACATCTTTAATCAGTTTGATTTTCTGTTTTTTGAATTGCCGCGTGAGCTCTTTATTGATGGAATCATCAAAAGTGAAGTCCTTTTCATTTTCAGGAAAGATCAGTGTCACTTCTGATCCCAGTTTTCGGAAGCACATGGCGGCTTCCAGCGTGAAATCGTCATTCCCATACAAAAGTAGAGAGGCAGGCACTTCATCTAGTTTCCATAATGTTGTTATGGTCAAGTAATTGCCTTCTATTTTTAATAGTGGTCTTTTTTCTCTACCGGCAGCAATGATTGCATGTTTAAAAGTGTAGGTATCATACTGATGGCCGTTTTCCACCCCTATTTTGTCAGGAGAAAGAAACATCGCATCGCCTTTTAATACCTCTATTTCATTTGCTTTACAAAGTGCTTCGATTCCCTGCTTCAACTGCTTGATTGTGGCATTCTTATACTCCTGCAAGGTCGCCATATCGAAAGTTGTATCTTTGAATTGGAAGCCCATGCTTTTCATGCCGGTCAAGCGATGCAGGTTTTGTGCTGCTGCTGTATGTACCTTGGACGGGATACACCCTTCATTCAGGCACAAGCCACCCATTTCCCCTTTTTCTATCAGGGTAACCTGCAAGCCTAGCTGGGCTGCACGAATGGCGGCATGATATCCCCCTGGCCCGGCACCTATGATGACGAGGTCCCGTTCCTGCGTCAGTTCTCCAACTACCATATTAGACCAACTCCAGCAATAATAGTTTTGGCTCTTCCAGCAATTCTGTCAGTCTGTTTGTGAAAGCTACAGCGGTTGCACCATCTGCCACACGATGGTCAAAGCTCATGGAAATGTTCATCATGGACCTGATGACGATCTCATCCTGATCATTTACGACAGGCCTCTTTTTCGTTTTATGGAAGGAAATCAATCCCACCTCCGGCTGATTGATGATCGGTGTTGCTCCGATGCTTCCCCCTAATGGACCGACATTACTTATCGTGAATGTACTCCCTGTCATTTCGCCACTAGTAAGCCTGTTTTCCTGTGCTTTTACAGTTAGTTCCTTCAGCTCATTATGAATAGCTAGCAGCGACTTCTTTTCCACGTTTCTTACAACAGGCACAATCAGGCCTTCTTCGGTATCGATGGCCACTCCGATATGATGCTCCCCGTGCAGCTCAATTAGGGCTTTTTCCTCATTAAGACGTGCGTTGAAAATAGGGTATTCCTTTAATGAAATGCTGATGGCCTTCACAAAAAGTGCGGTCGCAGAAACACTTACATTACGCTTTTTCCAAAACTCACGCATCTCCAATATGTTCGTTACATCCACTTCTTCAAAGTGGGTGCAATGAGGAATGGTTAAAAGGGATTGAGACATTTTGGCGGCAATCTGCTTTCTTCTTCCTTTAAAAGGAATGGTAGTAGATTTGGCTTCTGTTAGATTTTTTCCCACCGTTTTCTGCTTCGTTGACTTCAGAGGCAATTCTTGTTGGATTTTCTTCTCTGTTCCGAAGCTTAGTACATCTTCATCAGTTATCCTCCCAGCAGGACCAGTTCCTGTGACCATTTCAATGTCTATCCCATTTTCCCTGGCAAGCTTTCTAGTATATGGGGATGCCATTGTACGTCTGGTCTTGGACTTTTCTTTACCAGATGCCACTGCATGTACTGTTGTTTCTTCGTCTTGGTTTGTGGTTTCTGATACCGAAGGAGCCTCAACTGCAGATGCAACCTCCGCTTCACTTTCATGTGCCACTCTTTCCAGGAGAAAGATCGTCGTTCCCACTGAAATCGTCTCGCCGACCTCCACCTTCACCTCTTTGATCACTCCGGCATAGGGAGCAGGAATTTCCGCTGTCATCTTATCAGTCTGAACCTCGACCAATGGCTCATCAGGGTTCACCCGGTCTCCTGGTTTGACGAAGAGTGCCAATACATCTGCCTGAGTCATGCCCTCGCCTATATCATGTAGCTTCACTTCTATCATCACTGCACCTCCAAAGCCTAAAACTTCATCACTTTTTCTATGGCTGCCACAACCCGTTTGCTTGTAGGCAAATAATAATCCTCAAAACCGAAATAAGGTACCGGTACATCAAACCCTGTTACCCGCTCAACTGGAGCCTTTTGATACAGGAAGGATGTTTCGTTGATGATGGCAATCACGTCCCCGCTGACACTTGTAGCAGCATGTGCTTCATGAATAATGACTGTCCTTCCCGTTTTCTGGACGGACTCGGAAATGATATCCTTATCAATCGGGTATAGGCTTCGAAGATCGATTACCTCACAGCCCACTCCCTTTTGTTCCATTTCTTTTGCTGCCTGCATGGCAACGGGGATCATTGCACCCCAGGCTATGACAGTAACATCGTCGCCTTCCTTGCAAATCTTGCCTTTTCCGATCTCCACTGTATACTTTCCTTCCGGTACTTCCTCTCTTTGCGAGCGATAGCAGCGCATCGGCTCCAAAAACAGGACCGGGTCCGGGTCTTCGATTGCAGAGATCAAAAGACCTTTTGCATCATAGGGATTGGATGGGCAAACCACTTTGATTCCGGGCATATGCGTAAAAAGAGCTTCCGTCGAGTCCGAATGAATTTCTGGTGCTCTAACTCCTGCGCCATAGGGGGCCCGTATTACCATCGGCGCGGTATAATGCCCCATCGTTCTGGCACGGAGTCTCGAAGCATGTGTCATAATCTGCTCATAGGCTGGATAGATGAATCCAAGGAACTGAATTTCCACCACCGGTCTGAAACCGTTGATAGCCATTCCAATCGCGGCTCCGATAAATCCGGCTTCACTCAAAGGGGTATCCATCACGCGGTCTTCCCCGAATTTCGCCTGCAGTCCCTCTGTTGCACGGAACACTCCCCCGTTGACGCCGATATCCTCCCCCATCAGCACAACGTTCTCATCCGTTCCCAACATGGTATCCAATCCGTCTGTAATTGCCTGGACCATTGTCAAGGTATTCGTTTTAATTGCCGTTTTCATCTGGTTTCACCCCTTAACACTTGAAGAAGGTCTTGTTTTTGCTGCTGTATTCCCCAGGTTGGCTTTTCAAAGACATGGTCAAACATGTCTGCAGGATCCGCTTTAGGGAAGCGTTCCATTTCTGATATAGCGCTGTCTATTTCCTCTGAAATTTCGTCAAGCCATACGGATTTCTCTTCTTCATTGAACCAGCCTCTATTTTTCATGAATCGCTCCAGGCGAAGTATGGGATCTTTCGTTCCTCTTCTTTCGTCACTTTCCTGCTGGTTTCTATATTTGGTCGGATCATCTGCAGTGGTATGGGCGCCATATCTCCATGTTACCGCTTCAATCAGGGTAGGTCCTTCCCCATTTCGTGCCCGGTCCAATGCTTCAAGTGTGAGGAAATATACCGCAAAAATATCATTGCCGTCGATCCGTTGGCCAGGTATGTCATAGGCCAAGGCTTTCTGCGCAATAGTTGCGGTTTTCATCTGTTTTGACAAGGGTACAGAAATGGCATATCCATTGTTCTGATTGAAAAATACGACTGGAGCCTGAAGGACGCTTGCAAAGTTCAAGCCTTCGTGAAAATCACCCTCTGATGTCGCTCCATCACCAAAATAGACGATACTGGCATTCTTTGTTCCTTTTCTTTTCTCGGCGTATGCCGCTCCAACTGCATGTGGGAGCTGAGTGGCGATAGGGATTCCCGGCGGAAACACCTTTTTGCCTTCTGCTGGAATACATCCTTCATTTCTGCCATTCCAAAAGAGCAGGATATTTCGCAAGGAATGACCGAATGTCATTGTTGCTCCATGGTCGCGGTAAGATGGAAACAGCCAGTCTTCTTGATTTAAAGCAAGAGCACTTCCAACCTGTGATGCTTCCTGTCCCTCAAAAGGGGCATATGTTCCAATTCTTCCCTGTCGCTGAAGACTGATTGCCTTTTTATCAAATGTACGGATCCGCAACATATTTTTATAAAAATTTTCTGTCAGTTCTTTGGTTATTTTTGATGAGTAGTTCTCATCTGTAAGATTTCCGTTCTCATCCATCAATACTTTTATCGGAAATTGATTCTCCATCCCATTTCCCTCCATCTATTAAACTCGCACAGACCATTTAGGACGTTTTGAATGGGTGAAAAAGCTGTTTCGGCGTGTACGGTCCGCCAGGCGCTGTTCACAGAAATTGTTGGCAGCTTCCACTGTCGTAATATTCATTTTTTCGGCTTCTTTATATACATCCATCAATGAATTATAGATGGCTTTCGTTTTTCTCAGAACTCTTTCTTTATTAGGCTCATATAGCTCATCAGCCACTTGGATGAGACCACCCGCGTTTACAATATAATCAGGTGCATAAAGAATCCCTTTCTCCTGTAGCATCGCACCATGATGGTTTTCAATCAGCTGATTGTTCGCAGACCCCACTACAGCCTTCACTTTCAGTTGTTCCACTGTATGATCATTGATGATGCCCCCAAGCGCACACGGCACAAAGACATCTGCTTCCACAGAATAGATTTCATCGCCGCCTACCACTTTGATTCCTGCTCCAATCTCTTTTGCTTTAGTGACCAATTGATTGATTGCATACTCATTGATATCTGAAACATAAAGGTCAGCACCTGTCTGTAGAAGCTGCTCAGCAACTTTTGCCCCGACTTTCCCAAGCCCCTGGATCGCATAGCTTTTGCCGT
Organism: Sutcliffiella sp. NPDC057660; assembly: GCF_042800035.1. Lineage (NCBI taxonomy): Bacteria > Bacillati > Bacillota > Bacilli > Caryophanales > Bacillaceae > Sutcliffiella > Sutcliffiella sp. NPDC057660. Next base: position 4,383 of record NZ_JBHVHV010000008.1, on the reverse strand, counting down.
ATAGATTTTTGGAGCCCCATACAGTCAGGTTGGTTGCTTCAATTCCGTAGATGACGCCCTGAGCTGTCGGCACCGATGAATCGCCGCTGCCGCCGTATACTTCATCCACCCCGACAATGCAGTTTGTTTCTTTTAAGGAATGAACAAAATCCTCAGGGGACGTTCCCATATCGGTTCCTGTATAGAAGCGGCCATTCAGCGACTCGACAAACTGTCCGAATGCACGGAATAGTTCAGGGGATTTGTCCCTTTTGGGATCCCCGATGATGACCGCCTTGCCTCCGCCAAAATCCACATCAGCAGCTGCACATTTATATGTCATCCCTTTAGAAAGGCGTAATACATCAAAAAGTGCCGCGTCAACAGATTGATAAGGCTGCATGCGACATCCTCCGAGAGCTGGTCCCAATGTTGTGTTATGTATGGCGATAATTGCTTTTAAACCTGTATCAGGATCATTACAGAAGACCACCTGCTGATGATTCTGGATTTTGTCGAACATATCCATTCCCCCCACTTCAGAAGTAAGCGTTTTCAATTTTGTCAACACGACCACCCTTTTTATCTAATATTCTTGTTTAGTCTTGCCCTATTATTCTATTTATCTTGCTTTTTGGCAGTACAGCCTGCTTTACTTCCCCTGTTCCAACAATTCTTTTCCCCGCTTTCACGGTGACTTCAGTCAGAATGCCATTCCGGTTCAAGCTGATCACTTTTGCCTCCAAAACCAATTCTGTCCCGTCAATTGCAGGCGAGAGGTGTTTAACGGAAACCTCCGCTCCCATCCCCTCTTCCTCCTCTTCCAAAAAGGGTAGAATGATCTGACGAGAGACCCATTCCATATGATAGACCATGGTGGCCGTGGAATAGACGGGGTGAACCACTTTCCCTTCGAATTGCGCAAACATGGAGGGCGTAACTTTGACTGTCAGACTCTTTTGAGTGCCTTCCTTTAAGCCAGGCTTCAATATCTTCACCTCAAAACGTATAACGTTTATTCAACGCTATAATAACATTTCGTTAAATAAACCGTCAATGAATTGTAGAAATTTTGTAAATAATCACTTCATTTTGATAATTGGATATCAGGTTACATGGTTCCCCTTATCCATGAGAGACGAAAAAACCGGAACACATAATGTGTCCCGGTGAATTCTTAATCTTTGTCTAACCTTAACTCAGAAGTGCACGGTCATTAGACATCTGCTCGCCGCGTATTCTTTGGAACTCCTGAAGCAGTCGTTCGATGGTCAATGTTTTCTTTTCTTCTTCTCCGACTTCAAGGATGATCTGCCCCTTATCCATCATGATCAGGCGGTTCCCAAGATCGAGTGCCTGCTGCATATTATGCGTCACCATAAGTGTGGTCAGCCCTTTTTCAGCCACAATCTCCTTGGTGATGTTCGTGATAAGCTCTGCACGGGATGGATCGAGTGCAGCAGTATGCTCATCAAGCAGAAGGATGGAAGGCTCTGTAAAAGTAGCCATCAGCAGGGAGAGGGCTTGTCTTTCCCCTCCTGATAACAGACCGACCTTAGCTGTTAAACGGTTTTCCAATCCAAGATGGAGCGTTTCCAGTACTTCTTTAAAGTACGTTCTTCTTTGCTTGGAAACTCCACGTCTGAAGGTGCGTGTTCTGTTTCGCGAATATGCCATTGCCAGATTTTCCTCGATTGTCATGGACGGTGCCGTTCCTGCCATGGGATCTTGGAACACTCTGCCGATATATCTTGCGCGTTTATGCTCAGACATGAAGGTGACATTTTTCCCATCGATCTCGACAGTTCCTGTGTCAGGTGTCAGCACTCCTGAAATCATATTCATCAGGGTTGACTTTCCGGCACCGTTGCTTCCGATGATGGTGACAAAATCACCCTTATTCAAGGAAAGATTCACATGATCCAAAGCATTTTTCTCATCTAAAGTACCCTCGTTGAACACTTTGTTAATCTGAGTTAAGTGTAGCACGCTCATCACCCTTTCCTCTGGTTGCATGTAAAGTTTGCAGCTTCAGCATTTTTTGCCGTTTCCGCTTTCTTTCCTTATAGGCATCCATTATTTTAGGTGCAACAAGCGCAATGATAACGATAGTAGCAGTGATGATTTTCATATCTCCTGTTTCCAGAAAATCTACACGTAGTGCAAGTGTTACGACGATCCGGTAGATGATCGCCCCACCGATAACAGCAAGTGTGGTTCTTGCAATTGTTTTTGTTCCGAAGAGGGCTTCTCCGATGATGACGGAGGCAAGTCCGATAATAATCATCCCGATACCCATTCCCACATCGGCAAATCCTCCATGCTGGGCAATCAGCGCACCGGAAAATGCGACCATTGCATTTGACACCCCTAGCCCCAGGATGACAAGGCCATTTGTATTTGCCGAAAAGCTGCGAATCATTCGCTTATTGTCACCGGTAGCTCTTATCGCAAGGCCAATTTCCGTCTTAAGGAACCAATCCGTAATGAACTTGATTGCGAGCGTTACGATGATCATGACAAAGATGACACCCCAGGTCCTTGGAACGAATGCCCCTAACCCGACGGAGGCAAAAGCATTATTGATGAGTGGATCGATGCCTGTCCCCTCCCACCAGGTACGAAGCTTTGTAAAGAAAGTCTCCGTATTCAACATGGGAACGTTCGACCTACCCATGATACGCAGGTTGATGGAGTACAAGGCTATCATCATCAGAATTCCTGATAATAACGCATTTATTCTACCTAAAGTATGTAAGGCCCCGGTGATACAACCTGCTACAAATCCAGCAAGCATCGCAACGACCGTAGCCAATATCGGGTTAGAACCGTTTACAATCATTGTTGCAGCAACCGCTGCCCCAGTTACAAAGCTACCATCTACGGTAAGGTCCGGAAAATCAAGGACCCTAAAGGATAAATATACCCCTAGGGCCATGATTGCGTAGATGATTCCTAATTCGACTGAACTGAAAATTGCAATACTCATGTTAGAATCATCTCCTTGTTGTCTTAAAAATTTGCTCTTTTCGCAGCAACAAACTTTACAAAAAAGAGCCTACAAATTATTTACCGTCAAAGAATTCGGCGATTTCCGTCCATGCATCCTTCACTTCCACACCTTGTGCTTCAGCAGCTTTTGTATTGATGACAAGCTTCAGGTTCTGTGGATAGGATACAGGGATTTCAGATGCTTTCTTCTCTCCTTTCAGAATCTTCACAGCCATCAGGCCTGTTTCATATCCAAGATCCTCATAGCTGAATCCGCTGGCGGCTACGGCTCCAAGCTTCATGGAATCAAGCTCACCTGCAAACAATGGAATCTGCTCGTCATTTGCCACACCAACTACAGTCTGGAAAGCAGAAACAACAGTATTATCAGTTGGGATATAGATGGCATCTACACGTCCGATGAAGGATTCTGCAGCCTGCTTCACCTCAGCTGAGTTTGAAACGGATGCTTCCACCAATTTCGCACCCTTTGCTTCCACAAGTTCTTTCAAAGCTTCTACTTGCACAACAGAGTTTTGTTCACCGGCATTGTAAAGCATCCCAATGGATTTCGCCCCGATTTCACCAGTCATAAAATCAACAGTACTTGAAAGTGCATCCGGGTGAGTATCGGAAGTTCCCGTAATGTTGTCTCCTGGCTTGTCAAAGGACGCCACCAATTCTGCGCCAACAGGATCAGTCACAGAGGTGAATACGATTGGAATGTCTTTTGTTGCCTGAAGCGCACTTTGCGCACTTGGAGTGGAGTTGGCAAAAATCAGATCCACTTCATCCGCTACAAAATTCTGTGCGATCGTTTGGCTGTTACTCATTTCCCCTTGTGCTATCTGAACATCAAACTTTACATTCTCGCCTTCTTTGTAGCCGTTTTCCTCAAGTGCTCTCTTAAACCCTGCAAAAGCAGCATCCAAGGAAGGATGTTCCACAATCTGAGTTACACCGATGACGACCTGTTTCTCTTCCTTATCGCCTGTGCTTGTGGAATTTGATCCGCACCCAGCCAATAACATGAAGCTTGCCGTTAGTGCCAATGCTGATTTCAATCGAAACTTTTTCATAAATATCCCCCTTATATTTTATAAAGCTTGCAAAATGAAATTATTACAAGCTAGTAAACCCTGAATAACCAAGCATTAACAGATTATGTATTCTATCATGCTAAAAGAGAGATTCGTTTTTTCAACGTTATATTAACACTCCATTTTTTATAATGTCAATATATTCTAAAAATTTTATATATTATATTATTTTAAGATAAATACGCCATATATGTCAAAAACCCTTTTTTATTTCAGAAGAACAAAATCGCTAACGCGACTCTTTTACGTCCCAAGTGAGGCTTATTCACTTGGGACATTCTTCGCTCTTCGCATGATTCCATCACAAACAGGA